>DATMNR010000301.1:0-5102 GCA_035568795.1 Ktedonobacteraceae bacterium | reverse complement strand
GCCTTCGCTGGCATTATACATCAGATGTTGTAGGTCTGTCATGTATTAGGAGAATGACTAATCAGTCTTTGAACGGGGCTGCATCTGTGGTGTTGCTGGAGATAAACGAGCCTGAGAGAGAAAAGCCCAGTTATTCTGCTTACAGACACGAAGGTACATAAATGTCTCTGTTTGTTGCACACCCTGCACTTTATAAAGTTTTTCAGTCAAAAAATCTAGGAGGTGCTCATTATCTCGACATACGACTTCGGCTAACAGATCAAAGCTACCAGCACAGATAATGAGATATATTACTTCTTCGAAAGCAGAAATCTCATTTGCGACTTCAAAGAGACGATCACCTGAAACACGTATGCCAATCATACTCGCATGTGAAAAGCCCAGTTTTACCGGGTTCGTAATTGCCACTATCTGCATCACTCGGGTATTGATCAGGTTTGCAACACGCTGACGCACGCTTGCTTCTGAAATACCAAGCTCTGCAGCCAATTTGGTAAAAGGACGGCGTCCATCAATTTGTAATGCATCTATAATTTTCTGGTCGATTTCATCTATTGAATTTTTATTGGTGTTTTGATCCATGGTTGGCTTATAGTACCATCTTAAGCTTCCGTATGCAATAATTCATTGACCCATTTAATATAATTAAAAAATAAACTCTTAAGTAGTACTCCCAAAACTTCTTTCAGAAAGGATGCCTATTATGCCAAGTAAAGCTACAGGCTTCATCTTCGATGATCGTTACCTTGAACATGATACAGGTGTCCAAACAACTGTTTTTATGCGCAATGGTTCGTTTGAATTAGGGCCAGAACCGCATCCTTCATCAGTCTATATAACACAGCGTATTAAACAATTTCTCGATGGTTCGGGTTTAACGGCACAGATGGAACATATTGCGGCTCGAGCTGCCACAGAGGAAGAACTTGCTGTTTATCACACACTCGAATTTATAACAGGAGTGCGGAAACATGTAGAAGGAGGTCCAAGCAAAGGTGATTGGGGAGAGATAGAGAGTGATACTCCGCTTGGTCAAGGATCTTATGATGCGGCTATATATGCAGCGGGCGGAGCAATAAACGCAGTACAGGCTGTAATGAGTGGCCAGGTTAGGAATGCATACGCTCTCTTACGCCCACCAGGTCACCATGCTTTAAGTAATTGCGCGATGGGGTTCTGCATCTTCAACAATGCGGTAATAGCTGCTCACTATGCGCGCAACGTCTATGGTCTTGAACGTATCATGATTGTGGACTGGGATGTACATCATGGCAATGGAACCCAGGACGCATTCTATGCCGATCCAGGAGTGTTATTCCTCTCATTACACCAGCAAGACTGGTACCCCAAACTTTCAGGAGAATTAGAACAGGTAGGATCTAGCGCTGGTGCAGGCTTCACCGTCAATATTCCACTCCCTGCCGGCACAGGAGATAGAGGTTATCGAGCGGCATTTGAACAACTGGTTGTCCCTATTGGATTATTATATCGACCACAAATGTTGATAATCTCTGCTGGCCAAGATGCGAACTGGCTCGACCCTCTCGCCGAGATGATGGTTACTCAATCGGGCTTCCGCGAAATGTCTGAACTGATGCTTGGATTAGCTGAGGAGATCTGTGAAGGCCGACTAGTTATGCTGCAAGAAGGGGGATACAGTGCAGCTTATGTTCCTTATTGCACCGTTGCTGTGGTTCAGCCTTTGTTGGGTCTGGATCTAGGCATTATAGATTTGAACGCTGGTACTGCTGAAGTTGAACGCTGCGAGACCATTTTAACTAAGGAGACGCTGTATGCGCTGGAAGCGGCAAGGAAATGGCATAAGAACTGGTGGAAGATATAGGTTGCTTATGTGATCGCTGTGTTATTATAGAGCGCATATGCTATAGCAGATCATAGCAACCTATTTTCGGTACCTAATGGAAACCTCTGCTTATTTTGAAGGAAAAGAAGTATGAATGATGAAATTAGCAAGCCAATGAGTACAGAGCTTTTCGCTGCATCCTTACGTGCAGACAAGACCGAAATAAAGACATTTCTAGATGCCCTTGCTATCAAGTTGGAAGGATCATTGCCTGATCATACTAGAGTAACCCGGCTTGGGAGCTTTTTTTCACGTGAGCGACCAGTGAAAGAAATAGTGATATCTTTAGGTGAGTATCAATATCGAATTGGCAAAGAGAAGCAGGGATTTCTAATAGCGAAACGGGAGCATATGGTGCGGGGTATTGTCCTTAAAACTGAGCAAACTACTGTAGATCAATGGATTGATGAACTTTCGGAGGCTTTAGCTCAGCTTGCAAGTCATAGTGCCCAGTCCCGTGCAGCTCTGGAGCGATTTCTACTTTAATGAGATGTTCATCCTGACCTTATACATAATTTCCTTGATTTGCTATAGGGTACACAAACCAGAGAATTTTAGAGAAGAAGGAGTATTTTTATGTCTAGCCAGATGCCTCCCCCACAAAGCAGCGATTTACCAATACATGCGCGAGAACGACTCAGTATTATGCGCGGTGATGCGACACGTCGTGGGCTTTTCACTAGCGATTTAAGTGTGAACGAATTTTTATTGGTGCGCGAAGCTGGTTTTGACCCAATCGGTCTAGTAGTTGGAAGTTCTATCTATCATATCGGGTTTCAGTTTTCGAATTGGAGACAGAACATGGAGGTGAATGTTCTGACCCAGGCGATGTATCATGCCCGTGGGCTAGCAATGACACGTATGGAGGAGGAGGCCAATGCACTAGGAGCAGATGGTATTGTTGGTGTGCGACTGGTGATTACCTCGTATGAATGGGGCGAGTCAATGGCTGAGTTTATGGCTATCGGCACTGCGATCCGCTCACGCAGTGGCCAGCCCTATCGTAATGCACTTGGTAAACCATTTACCTCGGACCTTTCTGGACAGGATTTCTGGACATTGCTAAAGGCAGGATATCGTCCCGTGGGAATGGTAATGGGAAACTGTGTCTATCATGTTGCTCATCAAAGTTTTGGTCAGATGATGAGACAGATCGGCCAGAACGTCGAGTATGCTAACTTTACCCAGGCCATTTACGATGCACGTGAGCTAGCGATGGAGCGAATGCAAGCGGAGGCTGCTGGCCTCGGTGCGCAAGGCGTTGTAGGTGTAAATATAGTTGAGGACAGTCGCGATTGGGGTTCGCATGTCATAGAGTTCTTCGCAGTGGGTACGGCTATTATACCCATTTCAGCCGAACATCAGATACAACCGCCTGCACTTACACTCTCGCTCAATAGCTAGATCACAGAAATACATAACTCTCTTAGGAGCTCTCTCATCCTCTTTAATTACTGTAAGAATAGGATGAGAGTTCCTTCCCCGAATCACTCAGTAGAAATGATTTTTGTTAAATCCTGTATCCTCATAAAAGCCCAATTCTAGTAAGTGTGACCACAGGCATCGAGAATATGTCTTTGAAGCAGCATGAGCTTTAACTCATTAACAGATGTATAAAGTAGCTGAACTCATGCTCTGAAGCGGCGTTATATATGATATACTCTGATCATGCAGATTAGAATATAGAAGGGGATGCTAGCTTGTTATGGATAATGAAAGCACACAGGATGAACAAAGCATAATTGAAGATGAGCCTACTCTTGATACCAATAGGACGGTAGAGGATGAAAATGTGGTGGAAGGAAATGAATTCCCCGACAACGAAAACGAAAGTTCACCAACTCAAATAGATAGTTCACCTGTTGAAGAGCAACATGCTGTTGGAAGAACTTCATCTCCAAATCGTCAACGGAATGTGACTCGGATTGTATTGTATGCAGTCTTTCTATTGATTGGAATTGTATTGGGAGCAGTAGGAACGCTGTTATTCCAACTTTCAATCGGTGGTACTAGATCCCCTGTTCCGGTTACTCTGACACCTGTTGCATCTGGGAATGTAACTGTACATGCTGACCAATCAATCATTACTCCTCTGCTGCAAAATAGTGTTCAGACCATAGATTTACCAGCTAACGGTAGTATTAGCGACGTGCAAATTCAATTTACCAATGGAACAGAGATGAACATTACGGGCAATTACCAGGTATCAGTATTAGGTGTTCCAGTGACACAACCTTTTACACTTGATGCCCAAATGATAGTGGATAATTGCCAGGTACAAATACATATCCTCCAGGCCAATTTCTCCAATATATCCGTGACGGGCCTTGTATCCTTATTCGAGGATAGGATAAATCAAAAATTGGCAGAGTTGATTCCTCAAAATAATTTACCAGGTAATATCGAGTTTTGTTTGATTAACATTGCAACTGATGCACAGGGTATTAATGCAACGTTTAATCTCGTAGTGCCTTCTTCTATCACTCCTACTGCATATTTAACTAAACCGATTGCCATGTTGTAGCCTCATCGGAGGTGTCGTATCCATAAAAAAACCGGGCGGTTTACTACTACCTTTGTCGGCTACCTTATGGTAATGACTGCCGCAGTATTATTTGGTCTCAATGGCAGTATCTCACGATTGTTATTTGATGACGGAATAACACCTCTTACTTTGATTGAGTTTCGCATGCTCATCGGTGGGGTGTGTTTAATGTTAGTACTTGTCATAGGACAACGTAAAGGGCTTAAAGTGCAACGTCGTTACTGGGGGTGGATTGTCGTCTTTGGAATTGCGCTGGCATTTGCTACTTACACATACCTTCTGTCAATTAGTCGGTTGCCTATCGCCGTTGCCTTAATTATCATCTTCACAGCAGCAGCGTGGATGGCACTTTGGGAAGCAATCTGGCATAAACGTATGCCCACGAAACATGTATCGGTAGCCTTACTTCTAACTATTGGAGGGGTCATCCTATTAACAGGTGTGTGGCGTGAGAATCTCAATAACCTGGATCTGCTCGGATTATTTTTTGCTTTTCTCGGACTCATAGCCTATATTGCTTATCTCCTCCTTGGACGCAGAATTGGTCAATACTTACCATCTATCACCGCAACAGGTTATGGAGCACTCGTGGCATGTCTTTTCTGGTTTATATTTCAACCTCCCTGGACGATTCCTGCCAATACCTGGACCCCTTATCATTTATTCTTGATCTTCCTGGTAGGTATATTTGGA
>DATMNR010000300.1:0-5064 GCA_035568795.1 Ktedonobacteraceae bacterium | reverse complement strand
TGATCTACATTCTCATCTCGCCATGCCTCGCGCCACAAAAGAGCATTCTCAATGAGCGAAGCCCATTCAGGAAATTCCTTCTCTGCCCAGACTGCTGCTTGTTTCTTCGAGACGTGTTCACCGTATTTCAATGTATAAAGGGCCCGGCACATGGTCAAAATGGTATACGCTTGAGATGGCCGACGTTTCGGTAGGTGATTGATCCATTCCCCCCACTGCTTCGCATGTTCTTGGACCGCCTGGATAAATTCTTCTTGAGAAATGGGATCAATAAAAGTTTTTGGAGAAGGACCAAATAGCGTGACGCCTTTTTCTTGGACGATATACCAATTGATGGTCCAATCTTTTCCCGCTTCCTTGAAGTGAAATGGTTCACCTGGACTGATTGCTGCTATGGTACTGGCTCGTGATTTAAATGTGCGTAATGCTGCTATACTAAGATATTGCACTTCAATTCTACCTTCCCAGTACCTATTTTGGTCAGCAAAGTCCCTATGCATGTGTTGTAATGCCCCAAATTCCTTCGCATCAGGAGCAGATGACGTCACTGCTAAGACGTCAATATCACTACTTCCATGATCAAAATCTCCCGTGACAAGAGATCCATAGAGATAGGCACCAACCAGATTTTGGCCGAGTACGGCCTGCATTGCTGCTGGTTCGGGTTCCTCCAAAGATCAGAAGTATGATTAGCGTACTTTCTGCCGTTCTTTTTTGCAAGCCCTTCAAACCCACTCCCACGTTGAGAAGCTCTACAAAGGTGCAACATACGCTCTTGTAGTTCGTAAATGATGAACCTGAATCTGGCGAAGTGCCTGAACAGGTTATACAATGATTATATCTGGGCTTGCACGCCCAATTCTTTATTCAAGAGACAATCAGAAAAGATATATTGACGCATGGCAAACAACGATACACTTCCACCCGGCCCAAAAGGACTCCCAATCGTAGGCAATACATTTCAATTTAGACGCGATCCATTACATTTTGTGCGCGAGACGCAGCAGACCTATGGTCGCATGGCAACAGTTCACTTTGGCAAGCTGCCGATGGTTATGTTCTTCCGCCCCGAACATGTGCGCTACTTCCTGGTTGAGAAACCCCGTAACTTTGTAAAGCCTGGTTTGGGAAATTTGCGTTTTCTACTTGGTGACGGCTTGCTAACGACCGATGGGGATTTCCATCGCCAGCAACGCCGCCTTGTGCAACCTGCCTTTCACAAGCATCGTGTTGAAGGCTATGCCGATACGATGGTACAACTTACCGAGGAGATGCTTGCGCAATGGCAAACCGGGTCTGAGGTTGATATGCCGCAGGAAATGCAACAGTTAACCCTGCGTATTATCATGAAGGCCCTGTTTAACCTGGACTCGCCCACTCAAAGTGCGAGTTTAGGGCAGGCATTTACTACTGTGATGGCAAATTCCACCAGAACAATTGGTTCGGTCAGAAGGGTGCGAATCGATCTTCCTTTTACACGCTTTGGTAGGATGATGGAGGGTAAACGGGCGCTGGATACGTTCGTGTATGACTTGATTAAGCAGCGCCGTGCGGATGGACGCGATGTGGGTGATGTACTCTCGATGCTACTTCAGGCGCAAGACGAGGGAAACACGATGACGGATAGGCAGATTCATGACCAGGTATTGACCTTTATTGCAGCCGGCCATGAGACTGCCCAGAACACTTTGAGTTGGACGTTCTACCTGCTTTCGCAGTATCCTCACGTGCTTGAAAAGCTGCTCTCTGAAATACATACAATCCTTCAAGGCCGTTCTCCCAGTGTTGCTGATCTGCCAAACTTGCCCTACCTGGAATGGGCTATCAATGAATCGTGGCGGGTATATCCTCCCGCGTGGACGCTCACTCGCAGGGCTGTTGATTCCTTTGATCTGGATGGTTATCACTTCCAGGCTGGTACCATTGCCATTTTTAGTCAGTGGGTTCTGCATCACCTGCCCGATATTTGGGGTGATCCAGATGTATTCCGTCCCGAACGCTGGGACCCGGTCAATGGGCAACAGGTGCCACAATGGGCCTACTTTCCCTTTGGCGGAGGCCCGCGTATCTGCATTGGCATGCCTTTTGCAGAACTTGAGACACGTTTACTGCTCGCTACCATCCTCCAGCATTACACGCCTCGGCTTGTGCCCGGGTTCAAGGTTGTTCCTCAACCCCGTATCACTTTGCGCCCCAGATATGGGATGCGCATGATTTTAGAGGCGACCCACGTTGAAGTCCCGACGCGGGTAGGGTGAAAGATGCCTGGTTCTCAGGCCTAATAGTACATGTACCCTATCAAAAACCTCACCAAAAATAAGGTAATTACCCGATGTTAAATAAGGGTATAAATTTGCTATAGTATTCTATAGCTTCGATTGACCGTATCATCCCGTAAGAAAAGAGTATGTAATTGACGCATCGTTTTGTTGAAGAGATCGTCTCTATCGCAGAAGCCAGCCTTGGAGGTCTGCGGGGACGCTCAGCGCTTTTAGTTGGGCTTGAGGAACAACGACAGCCATATAGAATTCTACTGCACCAGGGAGGGATGAAGTATATCTACCAGGAAGACACACAATACTCTGTATCTGCAATCATACCTTACGTGCAATTAATCATGAATCTCCCTGTTAGTTCAACTCTCTCACATTCAATTCCTCAACTTACTGCGTCAGCTATTGCTCAGGGATGTATCGGGCGTCGCTCTCCACTGCTTATTTTTGATCTTGCAGAGTCTACCTCTGTTGAAGAACTGGCGGGTTTGTTGACTGCCGTCTGCCTCTATACACCCGATGACCTCCGAAGGATATTGAAAAAGGATCAAGTGCATATTTAGGAACGACATGGTACAATGAGTTGGGTTGCTGCGTCCTACTATTGATGTGAGCGCCCTTCGTCATTTTTTCGCTCATTAGTTTTTGTTTTCAAGAATATATCTTGATCTGGTTGGGGGTAATGGTAGTGCCCCTCGTATGAGGAAATACATGGAAGTCATTAAAATCTCTCCCCGTGGCTATTGCTATGGAGTAGTTGATGCATTACAAACGGTCCGTCAAGTAGCGAAGGATCCTACTCACCCGCGACCAATCTATATCATAGGACAGATTGTTCATAACCGTCACGCGATTGAAGATCTCACGAACCTCGGAGTAATCACACTCGACGGCCCGGATCGAGTAAGTATCCTGGACCAGGTGAAAGAAGGAACGGTTATATTCACCGCGCACGGCGTTTCTCCTCTTGTCAAACGCAGAGCCAGTGAGCGTGGCTTGCATTGCATCGATGCGACCTGTCCCGACGTAACCGTTACTCATGACCTTGTGCGAGAATTAGTGGCTGCTGGTTACTACATCTTTTACATTGGTAAGAAGGGACATCCTGAACCCGAGGGTGTACTGGGCGAGGTTCCAGGTCACATCAGCCTGGTAGAGAATGAAGCAGACGTTGATGCGCTTGTGCTGACCCCAGAACAAGAACAAAAATTAGCCGTTTCTACCCAGACAACTCTCTCACAATGGGATACGCGACGTATCATCGAGTATATTAAAGTGAAGTATCCCCACGCAGAGGTGCATATCGACATCTGCGCTGCAACCCAGACACGTCAGGAGGCAGTTGTAGCCCAGGCAAAGGGGGCGGATCTGACCATAGTTGTTGGTGATCCGCGCAGCAATAATACAAACCGCCTTGTACAGGTATCCGAAGAGTTAGCTGGCGTTCCAGCCGTACGTATCGAGGATCTATCTCAACTGAATATAGATTTGTTGAAGGGCAAGAAACGCGTTGCCGTCACTGCTGGCGCCTCAACCCCCAGTCAGTTGACGCGAGAAGTCATTCGCTTCATCGAACAGTATCAACCTGAATCGTTGGCATAAACACTTCCCATCGGGCAGGGACGATAGGCATTCATTCCAACTGTTTCGTTAAGGAGTTCCACAAAGGGTGACGAGAATGCTGGTAAAAAGGGCAAGTTCTCGCTTGTCATCCTTTTCTCGACCTTGTCATCCTGAGCATAAGCGAAGGATCTCGTTGCCCGTCACGCGAGATCCTTCGTTTATGCTCAGGATGACACTGGGAGATGGAAGAGGCAGAATCGTTTGATGCGCTGGAGGAGGAATGAGAAGGAAATACACATATGAAAACATTGAAGCAAGCATTAGGTGAATATTCCGAAGAGCAGCTTAAGCAACTTGCCGAGTGGTGGGGGATCGGCGATCCACCCGAAGAAGGTTGGCGACATCACCATGGCTTGTTGATCCAGCGTATGCAGGACCCAATTGCTGCGCGTTTTGCCTGGGAACAGATCTCTGAAGATGAACGTAAAGTATTGCACAATCTACTTGATTTCTCAGCCTCTAGCAGTGTCTTACACGATGTGATTCACAAAATCACCCGTCTGCCCGAAGCTAAATTTGAGCAAGCGCTAACCACTCTCAAACAATACATGCTCGTCATTGAGGAACAGACTATCATAAAATATGTAGGGGCAACAGCGGGATCCTCTACTAAGCCCAATAAGCCTGCTAGCGCTAAGACAACGAAAATCTCAATTGCGAAAGAGTTGCTTGCGCCACTGCTTTCCATCGCAAACGAGATTTATTCTCCCAACCAGGATCGCTCACAAATGAAGCTTGAAAGTATTCTGGCCAGATTGAATCAGGACAAGCTGTATGAAATAGGTCGTCTTTATGGTTTCATGCTGCATGACTACTATTCACGAACTCTTCCCAGTTCGCGTCTTGTCGGGCAAATGGTACAGCCCGATGTAGCCTTCTACGCCTGGGATCATTTCGATTCCAAAACACGTAAGCTCCTCAAATGGTTATGCGAAAACGATGGTGTTGCCACAATGCAGGCCGCACGTGAGTATACAGGCTTTGACAACAGTACATTAGCCGCAGCGTTGCACACACTTGAAAGTTTTGCTATTGCTTTTGATGCTTTCTCGGGTACAGAGCGAAAATTATTCGTACCGCGTGAATTACTCAAAAATTTGAAAAAGGCTGCAACGCAACCCGAGAGCGAAGAGGATGAGACCGCTCCTGGCCTGGTTACTCTCGATAC
>DATMNR010000299.1:0-6207 GCA_035568795.1 Ktedonobacteraceae bacterium | reverse complement strand
ACGCCAAAGCCCGAGGGGTCGTATCGATATCTGGAGCTCCTCAAGAGGAGTCCTTGCTACAGCCTCCCACGTTGCATAGCGGTCGACGAAACTTGGGAAAGCATGCGTGACCTTGGCTGCTGTCGTACGTTGGAGTAGTATCTCAGCGACGACCAGCTCATAGGAGGACCTCACAGGCTCGCGCCAGGGAAAGGACCGCCTGTGTTGCTCGAACCAACAAAGCAACCGTTCACGCAACCAGAGAACGCGTTGGAGCATTTCCTGAGACAATTGGCCACGCTGCACAGTTTGTGTCTCCTGCTACATTAAACGTACTCACAAGTGAATGGAAGTGCGCTCTTTGTTGTTCCTGGTTCATCCCCAGATGCCTCATCTCCGGAGGGATTTTGGTCTTACTCCAGGTCCCCAAGCCGTTTTCCGTCTGGTCGTAGCCACTACCCTGGACGGCATGTTCAAGTTGAGGCCGAACATACGAAGTGCCTCTACGATGATATTCAGGGCAGCATTTTCATCTCGATCCCCGATATACCCACAGTCGGAGTTTGGACAAACAAAGATGCGATCTGCAAGAGTCAGGTCTTCTTTGCGCGCCCCACAACAGTGACACAGCTGGCTCGACGGGAAAAACCGATCCACTTTCAGGAGCATTCCTCCCTGGCGCGGAACTTTGCTTTCCAGCAAATCCAGCAGCTTACCTACTGCGGCGTCTGAGAATGAGCGGGAAAGGCAGCGATTGCGGATCAGCCCTTTGACATGCAGGTCCTCCACGGCGACGATCCCACTGGTGGTGGCGATTTCTGTGGTCAGTTTGTGCAGCCAATCCAGCCGGAGAGAAGCGATCTTGTAATGAGCGCGTCCCAACTTGTCTTTCGTCTTGAGCCAGTTTTTCCCGCCTGTGGTGCGTCGTGCCAGGTCTTTAGTGAGTCGGCGGAGCTTCTTCAACTGATGAGCAAGCGGTCTTTGGTTTTCATACTGCCTGCCATCAGAGAGTGTTGCTAGCCGGTTCAAACCGACATCGATGCCAACAGGAGGATGCATATTCCAAGGGATTTCATCGGGTCTTTCTACCGTAATGGACACAAACCACCATGCAGCCGTTTTTGAGATGCGTGCGGCGAGGATCTTGCCAGAGAAGCGGAAGGTCTCCGCCATATTCACCCGTCCCAACTTTGGCACGTCGATCCAGTGGTCGCCCACCGTGAATTTGTCGTTTGCCAGATAGAATGATGGCCGAGAACGCCTCTTGCTCTTGAATCTCCGATAGCCGGTCTTGCGGCCAGCTTTGCGCCCCTGGAAGAAGTTTTTGAAGGCCGCTGCCACATCCATGAACGCGCCACGAGCGGCACATTTCGTCACCTCATAAACCCAGGGAAACTGGTCCCTTTTGATTTCATTAAACTGCGTACGCAACGCCAGTGCCGACGGTTTGCCACCTGCTTCGTATTGCTGTTGCCACTCTGCCACCGCCCAGTTAAACGTAAAACGAGCAGTCCCAGCAGCACGAGCAAAGTAGTTCGCTTGTTCAGGCGTTGGATGGAGCCTGATCTTGTGAGCTTTGATCATCAGCGATGGCTTTCTTCAAGGCTTTGCGGTAGTTGCGCAAGCCGTACAATCTGGAACTAAAACCATGGGTAATGGTGATTAAATCCTGCACCAGTTCTTGCTCCGGGCTCAGCTCTTCCGTATTCATAACCAACAATTCGCATTGATGTGTCTCACAAAGATGGACCAATAACTGATACCCAAAGCGAGCAAGCCGATCTTGATGCGCTAAGATGACTCGTTCTACCTGTCCTTCCACAATAGCGTCGACCAGGGATAAAAACTGCTTCCGCTTGAAATTGAGACCACCACCGACTTCCAACATCCACTCGTCCACCTCAATGTTTCGTTGCGTGCAGAATGCTTCTAACACCCGTCGCTGGTTCGCTAAATCTGGCTTCTGGGCCTGGCTTGACACACGGCAATAGGCAACGGTCAGGCGTTCCTTCTGGACTCGCGGGAGTCGCAGGGCTGCTGCAAGATCCTCATCAGTGTAATAGCGCCGATTCGTGATCGTCCGTTTTGCAGGAAGAACCCCCATCCGATCCCATTTTTGCAGGGTCTTGACCGAAACCCCAACCCGCTTCGCGAAAACTGCTGGTGTATACATGCTTCCATACTAACACACATTCGCGTAGAAAATCAACAGCTAGCTCTATGCTCCATATCTATTCTGGCGAAAAGTATTCTGTAGTGCCCCTCTGGATTGAGACACCCCCTCGCTCTCCTCTAGAAGAGGCTTTCCTGTTCCGGCATGGTACCTTCGCGTACCCTACGCCACTCTTCCTGCAGCCAGGTTTTGACTTCCTCAAAGCGCTCATCAGATACCTGATCGTACTTCGCCACGCGGAAATGGCGTTTTAGGCGACCATAGATTTGCGCATACACCTGCGCGTAGGTGAGTGGTCGTCCCGGACTGCGCCGATCAATCTCCAGCACGATGCGGTCCACCATCTCACGCACATAGTGTGCGTGCAGTGGCGTCAGGTGAGCGGTTCGCTCATCAATCTTGGCTACCACGGTTTCGGTCGTAGCCTGGCGACCTACCAGTCCCTCCAGCAATGTCACCACATAGTCAAGCTGCGACGAAATCAGAGCCGAACGTGTCATGAGTTCCTGCTGGTTGGCTGTAACCACGGTCATCGCGCTTCCCTGCGCCAGTAAAGCTGCTTTATGTTCCTGCATTAACTCTACGATGGCAGAAAGGGTTTCAATTTGTTCAGAGAGGGCGATGACGCGCAGATCATGAGACCCTGTGATGGTGGAAGCTGGCGCCTCTACACTGGTCGGCTCCTCTACTGGGAACAATTCCCCACGCTGAAAAGCCCGCCACAGTGCCCGATAGCACAAACCACGATAGCGCTGGACTCGCTCGCGATACGCTGGCTTGACGCGACTCGGACTGATTGTAAACAGCCAGCCAGGCAGGAGATCCAGCGGCAGGCAGAGGGCCGGATAACTCTGTCTCTGACCACGTACTGGCATGAGCGTTGTTGTTATAACAACGCTCATCATCTCGCGTGCCAGAATCTCATCGCGCTTGGTCCGCTGATACTGACTTGCCCAGTCTACTCCCAAATACTGACAGAACTGGCGGAGCGGGACGAGGATCTGGCGCTCCGCACCGATCTCCACTAGCACCACCGTCAACCCATCACCATAAAAGTCCACCCTGCCCACCTGTAACGGGACGAGCGCCCGCTCGCTTGTCGCCTCAGCTTCTTCCAGCCCAGCCTGTGTAAGCTGCTCTCCGTTCTCTGTGTGCTGCTCAATCGGCATGAGTTCTTGCTCTTTGTTCAACATACACCTCACAGGAGGTAATGCATGATGCATTACCCATTTTCATAGAAGGCCAATTGCGAAAGTCTAGCTGCACTTCACATGAAGTGAACGCCCCTTCTAGAGTAACAGGGAGTACTCATGTCTATCTCACGAAAATTCACGAATCTTTCACGACAATTCTTGGTTACTGATGAATTATGTCGAGGGAGAAATCAACAGAGAAGAGGGGAAACAAGAGTATGATGAAAGTATCCTTCATCAAGCGGGCAGTTATACATGTGATGCTGAGAAATTCCACGTACTTTTTCCACGCTCACTCTTTTTTCGCGTACTTTTTCTATGATGACCGTAGAGTCATTCCACGATTACAGGAGCTCTTTTCGGTCTTGCATGCTTGTTCTATTCCACGCTAAGAATAGATCGCACATAAGTGTAATTTCCAGCGTAACTGCGAAATGAAATGGAATTCCAACGCAACTCCGAAAAAAATTAATATCAAAATCACAAAGTTGGTTCGCAAGTTAGTCTGGTAATATCTGAGTTGGAACGTAATCCACTTCCACTCAACTCACGTTCCTCTTCGAAGTTGCTACAGCCGGGATACCCATTCGCTTTGCATTAATCTTGCTTGCCATGTTCAATAGCAAGGGCATCAGTTCTTCAATCAAGCTTCTCACTATTGATAAGCACAACCGCGCAGTCAGATATGGGAAAAACTCCACCCCTGACCATTTTATGGATGCGGAAGTGAGGCAACCTTTCCGAAATAATCCACCCATGTCCGTAGGGACACCGAATCACTTCCGTTCTATTTTCCTCATCCTAAAGAACTTGATAGAGGCTGTTGAGGCCATAGGGGAATTGCTATGCGTCATGATTACCGCTTGCACCATAGTACGTAACGTTTTTGAACGCTTCTTTTCTTTTATGGCGATTGTGCTCACCAATTGGCGCTATTATCTTTTTCACGAGCGGGTACTGCTTTAACGCACAGAGAGATAACCCAACTTTTTGAGAAATGGCTACTTGTGTCACCGGTATTCCAAGAGCCACCAGTTCCTGGATTGCGGTTTGCACTTGCCCAGCCAACTCTTCCCCTCGTTGTTGCTTTTTCTGTGCTCGCTGTTGCAAATGGTCTTCCATGGCCTTTTCCAGCAATGCTTTCGCACGAGGGTACCTTTTCAGATTCTCGCAGGATGCTCCCATCACTTCACTCAGGTTACGACTTGTTACAGGCTTGTTAAGAGAGTTGAGCATCTGGATAGCGATCTGCACTGTCACTGACGTTGGAAATGGGCCTATTATGGGCCGCAATGTAACTCATGAAAGTAGTTATAAAAGTAACTCATGAAAGAAGTTATAAAGGAGGGTGTGGGTTGACGGAATTCCTCGCCAAAATGTCCTTTATGCGTCAGGGGCCAAAACTGGTGAAGATATGCTTCACCGTCTCAAGTAAGGACTGGCCTTGCTTTATGCCCTTTGTACCCGCTTGCCCGCCTTCATCTCGTCCTCTTGGAAGCTGAGATCTGGGAAAGGTCGCGGCTGTCTTTGTGGCAGGAAGAAGCGGCAAAAACAGCATTCAGACTCATATCCTCGCCAAATTGACGCAGATCATCGCCTAAATTGGTGATTTACCTGTTTGTCGAGCCTGATCGACACATATTCTTTACTCGCTTCAACTTGGCGAGTTTTTGAGTCAGCCTGGGATGCGGGCGAAGTTCCATACGCCCTATGCGCCTGAAAAAACAACGTTGATTCATCTATGCAAGCTCGTTGGACTGGCGAGGTTATGTGTCAGAACTGGCGGCGAATTGGTATTTCTGACAGAGGGTTGCGCGTTCCTGATTCTCCAGGAGAAAGACGATAGCATACCCCTGTGCCTTGCCACGAGATGGCAGAAAGAAGGAAACACATGGCGACCGATCTACCAGGTAAACAGACGAAGGGATCAGGATCACCTGCACCACGTCCTCCCGAAGGCGATGGCCCTGCTCCAGCTACATCTCCCAGGAGGGGCAAGATGCTCTGGCGGAATGTCCGGCGCTTTCCGCTTCTCGCCACCCTCCTCATCGTGGGCTTCGGTGCAACAGGGTTTGCATATCAAAGCATCGCGAGTGCGCAGGATGCGAGAAACTACCCACCTCCTGGCAAACTCATCGATGTGGGGGGCTATCGCTTGCACCTTTACTGTACTGGTGCTGTCTATCCAGGGAGCCCGACAGTCATTCTCGAAGCGGGTCTTGGCGGAACATCACTGGAGTGGAGTAAGGTCCAACCAGGAGTGGCTTCTTTTACGCATGTGTGTTCCTACGACCGAGCAGGCCATGGGTGGAGCGATATGGGTCCCTTGCCACGCACGGACAAGCGCATCGTCACGGAGCTGCATACATTGCTTGCCAGGGCTGGCGTTCCGGGCCCTTATGTCCTGGTGGGGCACTCCTCTGGAGGGTTGATTATGCGCCTCTACGCCTCGACCTACCTGGAGCAGGTAGCAGGGCTTGTCCTCGTTGACTCTGCGCATGAAGATCAGAATCGCTATCCCGAGCTGCGTCCAACAGATGCCAACCTGCTCTCCCTCTGTCAAGTACTCGCCCCATTCGGAATTCCGCGCTTACTCGGATCTCTGGATGGAAACGTTGCCGAGGAGCCGCCAACAGTGCAGCCAGCGGCCAAAGCACTGCTCTATCAAACGCGGTATTGTCAGATCGCATCTGAAGAGGAGGCAGCCTGGGATGAGAGTGTCGAAGAGGTCCGTGCAGCTCGACACTCTTTCGGAGCCCTCCCGCTGGTCGTGTTGACGCGTGGGGTGTTGGACCGGAGCACCCCAGAAAAACCGATCCCTCCCTCCTGGCTCGCGCTGCAAAAGGATCTGGTGAGTCTCTC
>DATMNR010000298.1:0-3326 GCA_035568795.1 Ktedonobacteraceae bacterium | reverse complement strand
CGGTAGTCGGATAGCGGGCGCCATACGCCCATCATCCCAGCCAGGTGGAAGATAAGATCAACATCTTGAACTGCAGGTCCCAATGTGCCTGCATCTGTAATATCTCCACGCACCACCTCCACACCTTGTTTTTCCAACTTATCTGCATTTTCTACTGGCAGTACCAGTGCGCGAATATCTTCACCACGCTGCTGCAACTCATTAATCAGGTGTCCCCCCAGCAGCCCTGTGGCGCCAGTAATCAGTACTTTCATAGATCATCCTTCCAAAATCGAATAGTAAAAGACCTGAATCCTTTGTCACTATTATGCAACGAGCAAGGGCATGAAGCAGGACAGAACAGCCCTGAAGTACTAGGCAACACTGGTTTATGAGCGTGTAAAATCCCATATGTTCCAGTCTTATACAACGTGATACAATATGCAAAAAAGAGGTAATAGCAAGTTGGAACAAGAAAACGAAGCACCACAACTAAAAACAACCCTGCAAAAATCCAAAATACCACCCCTCCCGCCATGGCCAACATCCAAACGTGGCCCGATGGTGACTGAGCCACCACCAGGACAAAAACGCGTGCATCTGCGTACAGAGCAAGTAGTTGAAATTGACTATGACCAGGAACTCGGTGTGCCAGCCACAAGTCGCACCGAGCAGTAACGAAAGACCCAGCCCTGTCATGCTGAGCGAAGCGAAGCATCTCGTTGCCGATCGCGACAGACCCTTCGCTCCCTCCATCTTATTTTTGCCGTCTCCAATCTCTTCAGAATTCCGCAAAAAACATGAACCCACCATTCCCTAGCTAAATTTCTAGTTCATTCAGGTTAAATTCCAATATATTTCAATGTGTCTCTCTTTGTATGCTCCAATAATCCAAAAACCATAGGTTTAGTTAGTTGTAGCGTTGCAATTTGTAAGCCTGGTCCTTGATTCTTGGAAGAGGAAGTTAGCGACAAATTGTGCATCCTACAAATTCTGGATGAGAAGATATGCAAATTGAGAAAATACAAACGAATTTGGACTTACTATTTTTCACCATTATTGGTCTGTAGTGAAAGCACGTTTGCGTCTTTGCAAGGTCGAGTAAAAAGATTCATCCGGCAACATAAAGCTTTAAGTTTAGTTACGAGCTTAAGTATCATAGTGTTGCTTGGTAACTTCTTCATAGTGCCTGCGCAGAGCCCAATTGTCATACTAGAGAAATCCCAATTTCCTTCCCAACCGGCCTGTTTAAGTTGCTCCTCCTCAAACGATTCCGCCTCATCAAATAGCGGAGACAAATTTCAGGAACCGTTTTTATTTCATTCCAGACTTGCGCTTACCAGGAATACTCCTGTAACTTCCGTAACTCCAAGTAGCATACCTGTGAGTACCCCCACAACGAATGCACAAACGGTATCACCTACTCAGGTTTATAGCAACGTCTTCCCCTACGGCTCATGCACCTGGTGGGCTAACCAGCGTTATTTTCAATTACACGGTATATTTGTACCTTGGCGAACCCAATCTAATGCCTGGCAATGGACCGCTCGTGCTTACCAGTTTGGCTGGCATATATCAAGCTCTCCAATGGTGGGAGCTATCATAGATTTACAGCCGGGCGTACAAGGAGCTTCCTGGGCTGGGCACGTTGCCTTTGTAGAACGCATTCTCAGCAATGGCGATGTAATTGCAAGTAATACGAATTGGGGTGCGTACCCCTGGCAAGTCACATATGTAGAGTTTGCTCCCGGCCCGGGAGTAACATTCCTGTATCTGTAGAAGAGCAGATTCCTATTCAACTTTGGCTCTCCATCACTCCGGAGAAATTTCCTCCCGTAGGGGCGAGTGTGGTGAGGAGTGGCTGAGTGGGCCTTTATGGTCGCTCGTCGTCCCCCAATAGAATGTAGACCCAGCTTTTAATCCGTGTTGACGATTGTGGTAAAATTTGGTCATTGGGGCTGTAGCTCAGTGGATAGAGCATCGGTTTCCTAAACCGAGTGCCGGGAGTTCGAGTCTCCCCAGCCCTACTCTGCGAACCCAGGAAATTCCTGGGTTCATTCATTTCGCCTAGAAGTTAATGCTTGTTCAAATGTCACTATGACATCTACCTTGACATCTACCAGCTTGGGAATCCGCTTTTTAAGAAGTTTCCTTGAGATCGCGAAGCAATCGAGTGAAGGCTTTCTGATACTGGTCGTGGTCGTTCCATTGCCGAAAGTCACCAATATGACGTATACGACGAAGGCTAGAGGCCCAAGGTTGTCTCGTCCTATTGGCTGCATCATCCAGTTGGACAGGAAAGAGCATGAGCTTTTTCCGTTTCCTTTCCTTCTCAAAGGCTTGTTCAACCTCCTCCTCAACCCAAGGGCTTCGAATGGAGTGCTCTGAAAGCACTAAAAGCAGTTTGTCATACATGCGAATTGCCTCATCGATACGGCTTCGAAACTTATCCCCTATTTTTATGTCTTCAGGAGCAAACCAGCAACGCACGCCTTTACTTTGCAAATCAGCATAGAGCCGCTCGGCAAATGCCTGATCTTTGCTTGAGTAACTTAAGAAGCACGAATAGTAATCAATGGGACTGTTGACAAGTGAACGCATGTATTCGATGAACGAATCAGGGACACCAGCCCGTTTGAGAAACACTTCAGGAATCTTGCCTTCTGAAAGGTAAATGGTATCAATGCCAATGGTCGAAGGTCCTACATGATGCACCATCTCTAATCCTTTGACGGTGCTCAAATCAACAGCTCCAAAGATGGTAGAGATGAAGAAAGGCTCACCAAGATTCTCTTTGAGCATGGCACCACCAATAAAGGCTCTGGTGAGATTGGTATTAGTTAGATTGGCGCCAGTAAAATCAACACCAATGAGGATGGCATTGGTGAAGTCGGCGCCGCTAAGGACAGCATGGGCGAAATTGACTTCTACAAGAATAGCACTACGGAGGTCTATTTGTACATCTGGATTCCTTTCCCTCCACTCATTCCACACCTCCACACCTTGTTTCAGAACGTCGAGCTGCTCCTGGTTTGCCATTGCACATTACCCTCTTTCAGATATTCTATTGTTTCCTCATGAGACAACTATGAACGTTGAGTTAACAGAACATTCAACTTATTCACCGCATCCTCTTGAAGTGAAGGCAAGACATAAGAATACGTGTCTAAGGTCAAACTGATCTGGCTATGGCCGAGGTCTTAATATTCCAAATCATTGCAACATCACTTGGAGTTAATTCAAAACCTGGGTCAGAGCGTATGAGCGGAATATACTGACTAGAATGTTGTGTACCCCTGCTGAGTGCCTTTATGAAATTTGGAGCAACGAGACATCCATACCGATAG
>DATMNR010000297.1:0-5614 GCA_035568795.1 Ktedonobacteraceae bacterium | reverse complement strand
GCCTTTGTCCAGGCTGTTGAGCACGTGCGTGCGCTTGAGAAGATCAACTATGCCAGAGTGCGTGATATTATTGGGCAGAATGCCCAATTTATAGAACAATCGAGTGTCGTGTTACGTCCAAAAGATATACCAGCAGAGGCGATGCAAGATCGTGCAGAGCGTGCTCGCCGACTAGTCAAGACCGCGATCGGCGATGTTCCCCAGAATCTGGTGAGTACCTATCGATTGCTCTGTGGCTTAAGCAGCCATGATCTGTCAGCGATGCGCGAACTGCTCGGCATGCCCAGGCGGGTCATTGCTGCACGACAATGGGGCTTCTTTCTGACCGCCCTCTTTGCGTATGAGGGCTTCACGGTCACCTTCGAAACTGGCATCGATCACAACCGCCGTTTCGATGCGCATATCCAGGTCTATGGGGAGACCAAAGACATCCGCGTCCAATACAACACTCCTTACATTCGCCATTTGCCCACCCTGCTCTTTCTCAACGAAACCCATAGAGAGGCCTTTGAGGAGCGCGTGATTCGACCAACCTTCACTGATGCCTACACGGTGGAACTGCTGCACTTCTACGAAGTTGTCACACAAAACGCACAGCCCAAGACTTCAGCCGAGGATTTCCTGCACGATCTCGATCTCTTTGAAATGGTAATTAACGCGCTGCGTGAATAACGTTGTGTGACTGCTCTAAGAAAGGAGTAGGCACAGGTGAGTGCTCGCATCAGCACCTGCCTGTATCTCATGGAAGCCATAATGCTGCTGCACAACTTATGTGTAATGATCTCAGAGGAAGAAAGAGAGAGCAAGCATGGATCAGAAACCCCTCAACCTTGCGATTGTTGGATGTGGCACTATCGCCGAATCTTATGGCAGAAGCCTGCAGCCCTATCCGCAACTAAACTTGCTAGGAGCCACTTCTCGCACACTCAAACATGCTGAGGACTTCGTTGCCACTTTTGGAGGGAAGGTGTATCCCTCCCTGGAAGCGATTTTAGCTGATGAAGAAGTCGATCTGGTCATCAATCTGACCATTCACTCTGCGCATGTGGCAGTGATTACCACATGTTTGCATGCGGGTAAGCATGTCTACAGCGAAAAGCCCATGGCGCTGACGTCTGAAGAAGCCTGGAAGTTGGTCGCACTGGCAGAGGAGAAAGGCTGCCGTCTTGGCTCTGCTCCTATCACGATATTGGGTGAAGGGCAGCAGACCGCTTGGAAGGCTATTCGTGATGGCCTACCTGGCACGGTACGTGTAGCCTATGCGGAGGTCAACTGGGGGCGCATCGAGTCATGGCATCCTGCTCCAGGCCCCTTTTACGAGGTCGGTCCCCTCTTCGATGTCGCGGTCTATCCTCTGACCATTCTGACGACAATCTTCGGTCCTGCACGCAGCGTAACAGCCTTCGGGAAGGTGCTGTATCCTGATCGGGTCACCAAAGAAGGAGTGCCTTTCCATATTACGACGCCTGATTTCTCTCTCGCTGCGATCGAGTTTGCCACTGGAGCGGTGGCACGCCTGACGGCCAACTTTTATGTGGGCTTTCAGAGCAAGCAACGTGGGATAGAGTTCCATGGCGACAAAGGCTCGCTGTTTTTAAGCGATTGGCACAATTTTAATGGCATCGTGGAGTATGCTGACTTTGGCGGGAACTGGAACGACCTGAACACAAAATATGAACACCTTTCTTATGTAAAAGAACCCTATGTTGGCAATGTGGAAGAAGACCCTCATGCTGGCGTAGAATGGAGTCGCGGTATAGTGGATATGGCAGAGGCCATAAAAGAAAACCGTCCACAACGGATCACTGGTGCGCAAGCCGCGCATGTCATAGATATCGTTTGTGGGATTCAGACGGCGATTCACGAAGGGTGTCGTGTGGAGATCACGTCGGATTTTCCACATCCGAAGCCTATGGAATGGGCAAAATAGCGGTAGTGTGTAGAATTTGAAGCAGCTTGCGCGATTGATCGAGCGTTCAAGTTGTCGACACTTATATGAGAATCTATATGAACTGACCTGCGTTGAAACATCTTTTAACGCAGGTCAGTTCATATAGATTCTTTTTTACAAGCTCATTCTTCATAATCGAGTGAGCTAATGCACTACATTACAGGGAAGGTTTCGTAGACTGTTATTTTGGATCCTCCCTGGAGAACAGGACATCCCCTGGCTACTGCAACTGCTGCGTCGAGCGAATCGGCCTTGATAATGGTGTAGCCAGTGGCTAATTCTCCGACGGGTCCATCACTGACAGTTCCAGTGCTCGAGATGCTTTTTGCCTTTGGAGTAAACGGGTTGCCTCCGTCTACAAGATCGCTTCCGATTTTACCATACCATGCACCCCATGCTTGCATGACAGCTTCTTGTTCGGCTGGGCTCTCGGGCATACTGCCTCCGGTGTAGAGAAGTAAAAAGTTCGCCATTGTTGTTCCTCTTTCTTTTGCTAGTGTTTTTGAAAGGCTCTCAATTGTGCCCATTCAATAGAACGACGAACGGGAACTCTTTAAATCGACACAATGTGTGATGAAATTCGTGTAGGTTTATTTATTCGTTCATTTCTACGCAGATTATGGAAGTGGAGGGGCAGCGTTTGGTGATGGGAGTTCAAGTGTCTCATGGTAGTCGACATTCTGCACTGGTTGTGCCATATCGTCAGTATGGTACCAGAGGCGCTGCGTGACAATTTTTTTCTCAGACGTCCACGTGAAGTAAATTTCACCTAGATTATTATAGCCAACAAAAAGCTCTCCCACTTTCCAGCGGTTCAGCCATGCAGTACGATGTATGATAGCAGCTGCCAGCTTGTTCCTCGGTTTTGCTAGCTGATGTCCAAGCTGATGTGTCCTCTCTGTGTCCTTATGTAATGGTGTGCGTTCTGGCTGCCTGAGCATACCTGGTTCCAGCTCGTCATTCCTTTCTTTCCAAAGCAAACTGCGAGTGCTTCTCCTAATACTAGTCTCGATAAATGTGATACCCCCAAGGATAAAGCGGAGAAACCTGATGGTCCATGAGGAGGTTCGTAAGCGAAGGCGACCTCTTTTATGTAAAGTGACGGGTGTGAGCGTGTTAGGTAGGTAGCGTAAGCGGTAGATGCGATCGGGTGTATAGCCACTGAAAGTCCCTTTCAACCATCCATGTACAGGCAGGACGACCTCATACGGGGAGCGACGTGTAGCAAGGAGTCTTGGAATTGCCCACCAGAACAGGTACATGCGCTTTCGGATGAGGTCACGTAACCTGTTGAGTACCCGTGTATTACCAGGGGCGATATCCCAGGCGAAAAAGTCCAGAGTGGGTGTTCCTTGACGTCGCAGAAGGTGAAGCAAATGTGGATAACCTATGGCGAGCATGGCAATATGAGCACCTGCGCCTTCATTGCAGAAAGGGCTGGAAGTGAAGTCCACCAGTTTGGCTCTTTCGTGGATATGCTGGCCCCAGTACTCCATACTGGAGCCGAATGCATAATGCACGTCTCCAGAGAGGAAGACTACACGCTTGAGAGCACTTACCGTCTTGAGAAAGTGTTGAAAGGTTTCCCATTCCAATGCCCAGGCTTCGCAGTCATAAGCATAATTATCCTTGACGAACCAGTGGTGCCAGACCTGAATGGACTCAATAAAGTCAACGCCAAGAACAGGAGTAGCTGAGATAATTATTGTCACTTCAGCATTCTCGCGGGAAGTAGAGAGTACTTGCTCGTGTATTGCATCGTGTGATAATAGTCCCGGGAAGTCGTGAGGTGAACGATAGAAGCGTTGAGTACGACTATCCATCAGGATTACCTGGTAGCGCAGTCCATAAAAGGTATGATGCCAGTGGAGTGCGTGCGGTGAACGGGGCAAGGTTCCATTTCCATCGAAAGTCTCAGGTAGACCAAGCAGTTCCTCGATGATTGCTACACTATCATCAAATGGCTCTCCACGACACCGATTGACAGCATCGAGCAGTGCCATCCCATTGGATTCCGCAAACTGGTCTGGTGTATTGCCCCAAGCCTGAAACAATGCGTAAGCCAGAAGTCCATTGCGCACAATTTGGCGTCCCAACTGACTGGCCAGAACCCGCTGGCACCATGCTCCGTCAAGAAACCAATCGTCGGTAATTTCGTGGTCATCACAAATGGTATAGGTGGGAATATGTGCCAGTGCGCGACGTACTTGAGGCAACGCAGCACGGAACGCGTTCAACTGTTGAATTTGAGCAATGTACAGGGTTTCAAGCTTTTCTTTGTCATCAATGTCGTGCTGTGGCAGTGGATAGACGCTCCATATCTCGTGTGCATCAGGGAGTTCATCTGGCCATAGAACATCAGACCAGGCAAAAAGATACATAGCTGCATACTCGCTCAGTGCCATTAATTGATTTTGCGGAGTTGTAGTTGTAAACATGGCTTGGGAGTGTACAATATTGCCCCTTTCTTCTGGACCCAATTTACAAGCTGGAATGCCCACTCCTGGCAAGACTTCCTCTTCATTTCCCGTAAAGAGGAAATTTCCAGCATCTATCAGTGCAAACAGGAGCGGAGCTGCGACATCATCAGCATAGATTTGATCTCCGGTGAGAAAAAGCTGTTGTGGACGATCTTTGCCCTGCTGGATTGCTGAATCGAGTATGGAATCGAGCGAGGAAAGCATCTCGTAACCGGATCCATGTGGCTTGCGGCAAGAGCCATGTACGATCCTGAGCAGGTTGATATCTTCTGGTGGGAGCATGAAGCTGGGCAGGGAATGACCAGGGTAAACCAGTCGATGAAGTGGATTGGCCTGAGCAGGATTAGTTGTGAGAATGCCTGGCGTAACTAGATGCGCTGCAGTTTCGGGCACTGGTATACCTGGAATACTTCCATGATCCTCAGTTTGAAAGAAGAGGTCGTAGTAGTACATCTCTCCCCACAGCAGCGCCTCGGCTCTGGCATATGCAGTTACGGCGACAATATGCAGGTAATCTCCGAGGCGAACGCTTTTTCGCGTGCCCATACAGTGTTCAACGAGATCACCCCCATCATTTTTGACATAGACGCGTAGTGTCACTATACAAGGCTCTTTCAAGGCGAGCCAAACCGTGACAGATTGTGACTCGACCCGCCGCAGAAGAGGCCCAGCAAGAATGAGTGGTAAAGCAGTGAAACGTTCGGCTATGGGTATCCAGGACATAGCAAGCATTTCTCCGGTTTCAGTATACTCTTGTAGCAAGATATCTCTTACTATTTATACGTGCTGGTGTCAATTTATGTATTCCGCGGGCAAAAATCGTATGCTGGAACCATGCAAACGCGTGTCACAGCATCAAAGCCGTGAATGGGACGAATCGCAGAACCTTTGTTGTTAAAACAGCATCGACTTTGGCTCTACCCTTTGTATGTAAGGACACGACCCCAAAGGCTCTTGGTGCCCCAAATTCCCGCACGCAAGCATTCAAGCTGCACGATCTGGCTGTGGTCAACAAAGAGATTGACTTCAGGTCCGTAATTCTTGATATACCAGGCAAAGACATCAGGGTCAGCAGCCTCGAACATTACCTTCTCCAGCCCCAGTGCACCAATAATTTTGGCTGCCACATCGGTGCGCCAGGTTGTTACGTTTTCAGTGATACCCTCGGATTCAATCATAATCA
>DATMNR010000296.1:0-2754 GCA_035568795.1 Ktedonobacteraceae bacterium | reverse complement strand
CCTGAGCGTGAGCGAAGGATCTCGCACGAGGGGCAACAAGATCCTTCGCTCACGCTCAGGATGACACTAGGGAGCCGATTCCTCATTCCTTACCTGATGAGCTGATGGAGCAATATATTGGAGTCAATATATACCGTTACTGCCCTTACAAGACTTTGCTGGCGAATGAAACAAATAGGCGAAACAGGGATTTTTGAGACCAAATCTCCTGATGACACAAGCTCAATTTGAAGAGGTTATCTTCGGTGAATCACCTATTTTTCACTAAAAGTGTCATTCGCCAGCAAAGTCTTACAAAGGAAGGTGTTCTTCCGCGAACCAGATCGCTTCTTCTTTAGAATGAATCTTGCCTTCGGCTTGCGCCTCGGAGATCAGATCTAGTAACTGACCAACTATAGGCCCTGGTTCTAGCTTAAGCCGGCGCATTAGCTCTTCGGGGCTGATCAAGCGAGGGGGTAGGATGCTGTCACGTTCGCGGATGTAGCTTGTAAGCAACCGGCGTACTACTCCCAGGTGTCTGTGCCACACTTCGCCTGCAGGTTTGGGGCCAAGAGTCGCCAGGTGGTCGGCCAGCGAAAACATGGCGACGTAGATGCCTGTTGGCCCGAGATCGACAAAGTAGCGTCGAATTGCACGTAGTGTCACAGGTCTATCCTGTCCCAATTGACCAGGGCGCATGTGGTGGGCTGCAACTAATTGAGCCAGGCGTCGATCCTGCGTACTCGCGCAGAGGCGTCTCATGATCTGTTCAACGAGTGGTACACCTGCCAGCGGATGATTATAAAAATGGATTGCTCCCTCCTCGTCGCAGGAATATGTGACAGGTTTGCCTATGTCGTGTAGCAGGGCTGCCATCTTCATGCGAGGCGCAGTTAAGCCTGCAAAGGAAAAGATGCCTTGCTGCTCTGCTTCCTGGAGCAGGGATGATATCTCTGCCATGTCGATGTTGGTTGGCTCATCCTCTCCATCCTGTCGGGCACCCCTAAAAGGCGCCTCTACAGGATCAGGAGCGTGCGTTGTGTTATTTTGTGCAAGTTGAACGATGTGTTCGAGTGCGCCGACGGTTTCAATTGAATGTGTGAGCACGTCCCAATAGTGAGGGTTGGGTTGGCGCATTCCTCTGGCGGGCATAAATTCTGGGAAGATGGTGATGAACAGGCTATGCTCATCGAGAAAACGCAATCGATTGGCGGCTCCTTCTGGCCCCAAAATAGCATACAATTCGTCGTGTATGCGTTCCCAGGCTACCTCTGGAAGCAACTCCGCGTCACGTGTGATCAGGCTAGCAGTCCTGGAGTCAAGCTGAAGCTGGTAGCGCATCATCAGCCGAACAGCACGCAACATACGTAGAGGATCATGACGGAAAACCTGCTCATCGACTGCTTTCAGACGACGGGCTTGCAGGTCGGATAGGCCATGGAGTGGATCAATCAGCCACGATCCGAGGAAATCCGAGTGGCATGCCTCTACTATATGCGAATCTTTTCCCTCGTTGTTTTGTAGGGGCGAGGGTGGCTGGGTGGATGTGGGGAGGGCCTTTATGGTCGCCCGTTGTTCTTCGATATGCTCCGGCAGGTGGTTTTCCTCCAGGGCGGGCGACCATAAAGGCCCTCCCAGCCGCTCCTCACCACCCTCGCCCCTACGGAAGGTGATGGGTTTTTCCTGGTACGATTCCAAATATCGCACCACCATGTCCAATGGTGCAGCGATAGCATTGATCGTAAAGTCGCGTTGGCGCAAATCATCCTCGATGGTTTTTCCGATCAAAGGAGAGATGTCGAAACAGATTTCCTTCTGGGTATGGGAAGAGCCTGTGTCTTCGACAAATACAATCACCCGACTGGCCTTTGCGTGCATATGTACATAGTGCCCACCAAGTGCGTCAGCTAACTGGCGAGCAGTTTTGTGGGTGTCGCCGGGAGAGACGATGTCCCAATCAAGCCATTCTTCTCCAAGCAAGAGGTTACGTAGTGAGCCGCCAACGAGGTATGGCCGCTGCTGCTGTCCGCTAAAGTAGCGAGTTGTGTATTGTAAAAGATGGAGGGTGTGGGTATCTATGTTACACCCCGAATACTTGCTTTCTCATCTGAATGCATATGGATATTAGAACACATCATTATCGTCATCATCACCAAATGATGGTGAGCCAAGCATCGCCACGTAGTCATAGTTACCTGTACCAGCAGTCTTCTCTAGCTGCCTCAGAATACGAGACACATTATCATGCGGTCCATTAATAAAGAGAGGTTTTCCATCTTTCCCAAACGTCAAATCATAAGGCTCTTCCAGTTCGCCACGTGGTGTCAGCAGATATTGAGAAAGTGCAAAGTCTTTTTGAGGCTCGAAGCCAAATTGCTCTGCGTACTCGATGGATTGATATATCATCTGCTGCGCTAGCTCGAGCGAACACTCCACCGGCTTGCCTGCGCGGAAAATTTTGTTACGGATTTCGTTCAGGTAACGACTGCGGGAAAAATTAGCTTCGGCAAAGGTATTTTTGAGTCCCAGGCAGTATACATCTATAAGGTAAACACCAAAACAGATAGTATCATCAGGTTGCTTTCGGGCTATAAGCACCTCTACGAGTCCGCTATGTTCCTGTTTATTCCAATTGTCGCTGATTAGACATTCATAAAGTGGATAGGTGCGGGCATGGCGAAGGATGGCCTGCGGAGATGATGGCGTGAGTGCCTGTTGATGTGCTCTGTGTTGCGCGGCAGCTTTTTGCTTACTGCGCTGTTTCATAAGTGTTTT
>DATMNR010000295.1:0-3753 GCA_035568795.1 Ktedonobacteraceae bacterium | reverse complement strand
GTAGTCAAATGAACCGAGAAAGAAATGAGGCTCAGTAAGCACAGAAATGGCAGTCGCCCCATTTGCAGCGTATATTTGTGCCAGCTCAACTGGATCGAATTCGGGCGCAAATATTCCCTTTGAGGGAGATGCTCGTTTAACCTCCGCAATCAGTCCTATTTTCGATGGTACCATAAGCGATTGTAAGAAATCGCGAGGTGCGCTTTGTGCAAACGCAAGCCGCTGTTGCTCTTCAAAAGGCACTTTCAGTTTACGTTGTTCCAGGTCGATCCTCGTCTGCGAAATGATTCGGTCGAGAAACATGGTTATCCTGCCAACATCTGGGTATAGTCGATAACATCTTCTAATTTACGTTTGGCTTTGCCTTCACGCAATGTAGCAAGCGCTAACCTGGCTCCTTCCGAAAAAGAACTGACTATCTCGTTCGCCAGAAGTGCAGCTCCGGCATTCAGACAAATCATATCGGCAGCAGGGCTGTGGTTATGACCACTCAATAAGTCCTTCAACATTTTTGCGTTGTATGCTGGTGTGGCTCCCTGGAATGCGTGCCGGTCGGTTACTCTTGTGAATCCAACCTCCTCTGGTGTAATGGTATACTCACGCAAGTCTTCTCCCTTTCGCACTTCACAGATGCGTGTCGGGGCACTTAAAGAACATTCATCTATACCATCTTCTCCGTGAATAATGAAGGCTCTTTTACAGCCAAGTTGAAGCAATGCTTCACCCATTGCACGCAGTAGCGACCCATTGGCGACTCCAAGAACCTGATAGCGAGTGTATGCTGGATTTGTGAGTGGGCCGAGTATATTGAATACAGTCGGTATGCCGATCTCCCGACGTGTCGGCCCAACATGTTTCATGGCTGGATGATAAGCAGGAGCAAACATGAAGCCAAAGCCAACTTCGTGAACACATTGCGCAACTTGCTCGGGACCCAGATCAATACACACACCTAGTGCCTCGAGTACATCAGCGCTGCCACAGTGACTGGTAGCAGAACGGTTGCCATGCTTAGCAACAGAAGCGCCTGCTGCTGCTGCAACAATACCTGCCGCTGTCGAAACATTAAATGTGCCAGCCCTATCTCCGCCTGTGCCACATGTATCGATTGCTTGAGCCGCTATGTTCTCGTTCAAATGTACTCGAACAGCTTTCTGCCGCATTACACGCGCCAGGCCAGTGATTTCCTGCACGGTTTCATTGCCAGGGCGCAAGTGCAATGCAGTCAGAAAAGCTCCCATTTGTGCTGGGGTTGCGACACCCGTCATGATTTCTTCCATGACTACAGTTGCCTCGTTTTCGCTCAAGGTAGCTCCTGTTGTTACCTGTGAAATTGCTTCTCGGATCATTTCTTCTTCCTCTCGTCTCAATATGATGTTAGAAAATTACGCAGTAAATCTTTTCCAATAGGAGTCATGATTGACTCAGGGTGGAACTGTACTCCCTCGACAGGGTAAGTACAATGCCGGAGACCCATGATTAAACCATCGGCCGTCTCGGCTGTAATCTCCAGTTCGGTCGGGAGAGTTGAGCGCTCAACAATGAGGCTATGATAACGATTAGCTTCAAAGGGGATGGGGAGATTGCGAAATACTCCCTGCCCCTCATGATACATCAATGAGGTTTTGCCATGCATTGGCTCAGGTGCTTGCAGGACATGCCCACCAAATGTTTGTCCAATAGCTTGATGGCCAAGACAAACCCCTAGTATGGGAATGTATGGTCCAAATGTCTCGATAATCTGGCAGGATAAACCTGCCTCCGATGGGGTACAAGGACCCGGGGAAATTACGATTTGATCAGGACTGAGCGACTCGATTTCATGGATGCTGACCTGATCGTTCCTACATACGCGTACATCTGATCCCAGTTCGGACAGGTATTGATAGAGGTTGTATGTAAAGCTGTCGTAATTATCGATTAATAGAAGCATACGTCTCCCTCCGTTCTTTAGAAATATTTTCGGCTTCTTCGAGGGCACGTAAAAGCGCTTTTGCCTTATTCAAGCTCTCTTGATACTCTTCAGATGGGTTTGAATCAGCAACAATGCCTCCTCCTGCTTGTATATAAGCGCGGCCACTCTGTATAACCATCGTGCGTAAGGTGATTGCTGTATCCAGATTACCTGAATGACTGAAGTAACCAACAGCTCCTGCATAGATGCCTCGTTGTTCTCCCTCCAACTCGCTAATGATCTCCATTGCGCGAATCTTAGGTGCTCCTGAGACCGTGCCAGCAGGAAACCCTGCTCGCAAGGCATCGTAGGAAGAAAGTTCAGCGCGAAGTTTACCTGTGACATTGGAGACAAGATGCATAACGTGGGAATAGCGTTCGATTTCCATGAACTGGCTCACTTTAACGCTACCAGGGATGCTAACTCGTCCAACATCATTGCGTCCTAGATCAACCAGCATGACATGTTCAGCCCGCTCTTTCGGGTCATTCTTCAACTCGTCAGCAAGTTGTTGATCACTATGTGAATCTTCACCTCTCCTACGGGTTCCAGCGATAGGGTGAATAGTAACTTCCCCATCCTCGACACGTACCAACAATTCGGGTGAAGCGCCAATAATATGGATATCCTGAAAATCTAGAAAGAACATGTATGGCGAAGGATTAATAGAACGGAGAGCACGGTAAATAGTAAAGGGTGCTGCATTGATGTGACGGCTCAAGCGTTGCGAAAGGACGACCTGGAAAATATCGCCCTCACGGATGTATTCTTTAGCCTTGCAAACCATTGACTCAAATTCAAGAGGCGTACGGTTTGATGTTATCTCAGATGCCACGATATCGGTTTTGATATCTGGCTCTTCTGGTAAATAAGGCGCCAGGTGAAGACGTTGCTGGATATCTTCGATGATTGCAAGCACACGCTTATATTCTGATTGAAGATCGGGCGTGTCCAGATGAAAATGTGTGACTATTCGAACACGATGCTTTAGATGGTCAAAGACCAGTACTGTCTCAGTAAAGCAAAAGATTGCCAGTGGTAATCCCAATGCATTTTTTTCTGGAACGGGTAATTGCTCGAAACGTGCGGCTGTCTCATAAGCCAGATAACCGACCGCACCACCATGGAAGCTTGGCAGAGTATCGTGCTCGATTCCTAACGGATCGACGAGATAGTACTGCTCTAACTCAGCTTGAATAAACACCAGCGGATCAGAACATGGAATCTCTTCAATACATTCGTCCCTGTTCGATGCTGGTCGGTGTAAAGTCGCTGTGTTGCCTTTCTGTTTCATGACCAGATAAGGATCAATGCCAATAAATGAATATCGAGCTATGTGCTCTCCACCCACAACGCTCTCCAGTAAGAAACTGTATGGGCCTGAAGCGATTTTACAATAGGCAGAGACCGGAGTCTCCATATCAGCAAGGATGTCAAGGCAGATAGGCAGTAAGGGCTTGCGAGTATCTGCCTTTACTGCCATTTCCCTGTCACGCAGTTGCCTGATTTCGTCGAGAGTTGGATATAACATCATCAAAACGTCCGGTGCGCCCCCCGCACGCCTCAAGAGCAGGGGAAGCGCCGCTCCTTTCTACCCGTTCGTGTAACCATACCCGTCTGCCCGCTGGATGGACTGACAATGCCGATACGAAATGCCCTGAATAGTGCCCTGAGCGGTTGTGATGTTGAAGGATCCACTTCCCCGCACGGCTACCCGCCCGACATAGGTGCCCACTTTGCTGCCGCTGGGGACGATGGCGCGCACGAGGTCGCCGGTCTGAAACCCCTTGACGGTGCGG
>DATMNR010000294.1:0-29397 GCA_035568795.1 Ktedonobacteraceae bacterium | reverse complement strand
TTGATCATGCTACTCTTACTTGTACACCCGTAGATGCTATGTCCTGTCGCGTGCAATATGGGTGAGACTTTACCCTCCCTCCAGGATGGATGGGCTGGCTGATTGAACACTTTGGGGCTGGTGTGCTTCATAGAGGAGTAGAAGATTCGTTGGACAGGTTGAAGCATGCGGCGGAAGCACTGCATGGCGAGGGAGATCCTTCGCTGCGCTCAGGATGACAAGTGGGAGGGGTGACAAATGGGGTATGATAAATGGTGGAGGCGCAATAGTGAAGACCCACCAATGGCCGATGAATCGGCGGTGTGCGCGATAAATCGGCACCTACGAAAGATCATGGGGGGTGTTAGGAGTATTTTTTTGAATAAGGAATACTATAGCATTTACATGCTGTAAGGAGAAAGAAACATATGCCAGAAGCTGTTATTGTCAGTGCGGTGCGCACACCTATCGGGCGAGCGAACAAGGGTGTACTCAGAAATGTACGAGCAGATGATCTTGCCGCTATTGCTGTCAGAGCGGCGGTTGATCGCGTGCCTCGACTTGATCGTTCACTTATTGAAGATGTCATTTTGGGCTGTGCTTTTCCTGAAGGTGAGCAGGGAATGAACCTTGCGCGCCTTGTTGGAGCACTTGCGGGATTGCCGGAAACAGCGGGTGGCGTGACTGTCAATCGCTTCTGCGCCTCCAGCTTGCAGGCTGTAAACATGGCTGCACAGAATATCATGCTGGGTATGGGTGATGTCTTCGTAGCTGGTGGTGTTGAGAACATGTCGAGGGTGCCAATGGGTGGGTTTAATCCTAGCTTCAATCCTCGCCTCATGAAGCCTCGCGAAGGTGAGAAAGTTAGTTCGCCATATCCTCCATCCGAGTTGGAGTATGGCTATTCCAGTTATATTCCGATGGGTATAACCGCGGAAAATCTTGCTCGCGAATACAACATTAGCCGAGAAGCCCAGGATGCTTTCGCGCTGCGCAGTCACCAGAGGGCCTTAGCTGCTACTGCGAATGGCGTGTTCAAACGTGAGATCGTCCCTGTTCCTCTACCTAATGGTGGACTGATGGAAATCGACGAAGGCCCACGTCGCGATACTTCGTTGGAAAAGTTAGCCAGTCTCGAACCAGCCTTTATTAAAGGTGGATCGGTTACTGCTGGCAATTCGAGTCCGTTGAATGATGGCGCCGCTGCTGCTGTGCTGATGTCTGCTGAGAAAGCGCGCGACCTGGGTATTACGCCATTAGCGAAGGTACACTCGATGGCAGTTGCGGGTGTGCGCCCGGATATCATGGGGATTGGTCCTGTGCCTGCCATGAAGAAGGCTCTCCAACGCGCGGGTATGCAACTGAGCGATATTGATATTATTGAGATCAACGAGGCATTTGCCGCACAGACACTATCGGTTGTAAAAGCAATGGGGATCGATGAAGAGAAACTCAATCCGCACGGAGGAGCGATTGCACTTGGACACCCATTAGGATGCAGCGGGGCGCGTATTATTGCCACGCTCATTAACGATTTGCAAACTTATGATAAGACGTTTGGAATTGCCACACTTTGCATTGGTGGTGGTCAAGGCCTGGCAACGATTATCGAAAGGATGTCGTAGCAATGGTGTACGAGATTCGGAAGGCAGCGGTTGTGGGAGCTGGCGTGATGGGTGCTGCGATTGCTGCTCATTTAGCCAATGTTGGTATTCCTAGCCTTTTGCTGGATATTGTGCCTGCTGATGCTGGCCAGGATCGCGATAAAATAGCACGGATGGGCCTGGAGAGGGCCATAACTGCACGACCTGCCGCGTTTTATAGTAAGAGAGCAGCTAAACTTGTCACGGCAGGTAACATCGAAGACGACCTGGGTAAGCTGGCCGATGTTGATTGGATCATCGAGGCTGTCGTTGAGCGGTTGGACATTAAGCGTTCGCTATATGCAAAAATAGAAACGGTATTGAGACCTGGCACAATTATTACCTCTAACACGTCTGGCATACCAGCTTATATGCTGACAGAGGGACGTAGCGAAGCATTTCGTCGCAACTTTCTCATCACCCATTTCTTCAATCCTGTGCGCTATATGCGCCTGCTGGAGATTGTTCCTGATGTTGTCACCGAACCTGCATTGCTGCAATTCATGCAAGAGTTCGGCACAGAGGTGCTAGGGAAAGGCGTAGTGCTGTGTAAGGACACGCCGAATTTTATCGCCAATCGCATAGGTGTTTATGGATCATTGTCGACAGTTTACCGCACATTGAACGAAGGTTATACCATTGGCGAAGTGGATACAATCCTGGGTCCGAGTATGGGACGCCCCAGGTCTGCTGTATTTCGCACAGGCGACCTCTCAGGTCTCGATACGCTTGTAAACGTAGCTGATAATCTTTACGAAAATGTGCCAGGTGATGAGCAGCGGGAAACTTTCCGTCTACCGGAATTCTTTCGCGAGATCATACGCCGGGGCTGGCTGGGAGAGAAGAGTGGGCAGGGATTCTATAAGCGCATTAAAAGTCCTTCGGGCGAAACGACAATTCTGGAGCTGAATCTGAAGACGCTCGAGTATGAACCGCAACAGAAGGTACGTTATCCATCACTTGGCGCTGTCCGTAACATCGATGACCCTGTGCAACGCGTGTTGACTATGCTGGCTGCTGATGATCGCGCCGGGAAATTGGCTCGCGAGACGACTGCCGATTCTCTTATCTATGCTGCCAATCACGCTCAAGAGATTGCCGATAGTATTGTAGCGATTGACGAGGCAATCCGCTGGGGTTTCAATTTCGAGATGGGCAGCTTCGAGACATGGGATGTATTGTTGCAGCATCCCGACATTTTGCAAAAAGTGCTAGATGATGGCACTGGTTCGCAGGAATTGCCCGAGTTGGTGCAGCGTGTGAAGAGCAAAGGGAAGGGCACGTTCTATATTGGAACAACGGGAAATCGCCAGTATTATGATTTCAACACGGATACATACAAACCCGAGCCTGTGCCAAATGGCGCCATCTCACTGGCAGCAGCAAAGTCTTCCAATAAGGTAATACGCGACAATGAATCTGCCTCATTGATCGACATTGGTGATGGTGTGGCCTGTCTTGAATTCCATACCAAGATGAATGCTATAGACGAGGGCATTATTGAAACGCTTCGCTATGTCGCTGAGGAAGGCCAGAAGCAATTCCGCGCCGTGGTTCTGAACAATGATGCGATGGATTTCTCGGCCGGGGCTAACCTCATGCTAGTTCTCATGGGAGCGAAGGCCGGTCAATGGAAAGAGATAGAGGCGGCGATCAATGGACTTCAGCAGGCTCACCAGCTACTCAAGTATAGTCCTATTCCGATCGTAGCAGCTCCATCGGGACGCGCTCTGGGCGGTGGCTGTGAAATCATTATGCATGCCAATCATGTGCGTGCGCACGCGGAGTCGTATATTGGCCTTGTTGAAGTAGGCGTCGGATTGATTCCTGCCGGTGGCGGGTGTAAAGAACTGCTTGTGCGCCTGGGGGCAACCTTAGAAGATCAGATGGCGCGTAAAACAGGTGGACCCTTTACACCTTCACGCCGTGCTTTTGAGACTATTGCATTTGCTACTGTCTCTACCAGCGCAGCGGATGCGCAAGATCTGCGGTTCTTACGTAAGAGTGATGCTGTTACTGTCAATCGCGACCTGCTATTGCGCGACGCCAAAGTCGATGCTCTGCGTCTGGCTGATGAGCGTGAGACTGGAAAATGGCAGCCAGCACAACCTCCCATGCTGCTTTTGCCAGGGCCTGGCGCTCGCCTGGTGCTGGAGCAGCAGTTAGAAAATCTGCTACTTACAGGGAAGATCAGCCAGCATGATGTTGTCGTTAGCAGTCACCTTGCGCGCGTTGTAACAGGCGGTGAATGTTCTCCTGTTACACCTGTCACAGAACAATACATACTTGACCTCGAACGTGAAGCATTCCTAAGTCTCGCTGGAACGGAGAAGTCACAGGATCGAATGCAGGCTATTTTGATGACAGGGAAGCCACTAAGGAATTAAGAACTTTGAGTGTTGCGAAGGAGCATCGACCTAGCAAGCGAGATCCTTCGCTACGCTCAGGATGACAAAATGGAAAGATGATAAGTGGAGAATGTTTGTGATAATACAACGCACTTGTCATCCTGAGTGAAACGAAGGATGACAAAGGGCATGTATCCCGAAAGTACTACCTGCATACACACGATTTTCCTCTTTCCAGACATCAAATCTCTAATTTTACCATTGAAACAGAGAAATTGTTGAGATATTGTGCTTTTTTCTGGATGCATAAGCATCAAAATGTGTGATTTCTGTTAAACAGCCGCCCAAACTGAAAAAAGGGCATTAAAGGACTAGACAAGAAAGTATACTATCATGCATACTATAGGTATATATGTTGAAGGGCTTGTTCATACATGTTATGACATTGTTTGACATCAACCGAATATATACTATCGTTCGGTGCGAATGTTATGTTTCACCTGTTGGTAAATATGAAAGTGGTTATAAAGGAGAGAAATAATATGCTTAGCTATGAAGGACATGGAAGTGAAGTGGCGAGATTACTTTCTCAAATAACTGCGGAATATGAAGCAGCGCAGCGTGGTTTGACGGGACTTGCTTACGGGACAGCACAACACGAATTCATTAGTGCACGTATGGAGACGATGGGTCAACTCCATAGCGAGTTGCAAACAATTGTGGGTGATTCCGCTATGGCCCTGATCGTAGATGCATTGAATAGCTCAGACTAAATCTCAGACAAGCACTTCTTTGAGAGTGTTGAAATACATATCGAAGTGACGCACAGTTGAAAGTGTCTTATTCCAAACCCCTGTAACAACGTATTCGGTTTCTTCGCTCGTGAAATTATGCTTATCTAAAACACATCGTTCCCCATCTTCAAAATATTGTAACCAATGCTTGCGATCTTCCGGATGAAGCAGAGGTGCGTCCTCACAAACAAACCATTCTGCAATGCCCTGTAAGTAGAAACGAAAATCTTGAGAAAGTGGAAAATGGCGCACAATGCGGTAGCTTTTCTCTTGAACCTCTTCGAAACCAGCAGATCTCATATAGCTTGCAAGTTTTGAACCAACCCAACTATCTTCAAAAGAATATCCTCTATCTACGCGTACCTGTTCCCAACGCTCACGAGCCTGGAAGACACGCGCCTGCAATGCTGTATCGATATTGTGAAAACGCATTGTGCCAAAGTCGATATCCTTTATAACCAAACGTCCGCCCGGAACAAGATAGCGGCCCATAGCAGCGAATGTCGTTACAGGTTCAGGGAGGTACTGGCTGACATTAGCACTAAAAATAAGCTCTACACTACCATAGGGTAGCGGTAATTGTTCCAACAGGCCGTGCTTGTACTTGACTATCCGCTCGTAACGTTGCCCGTGCATGCGTTTGTATGCAGTTACCAATGCCTCGGGAGAAACATCGACTCCTAGTACGCATCCCTGGTAGCCAATGGCGTGAGCTAATAAAGGTGTCCACAGACCTGGACCACAACCTGCGTCAACAATGTAGCTGCCATGTTTGAACGAAATGTCCCGAATCATTTGTTCACGTTCGGGCATTTTACTGCGATGATGTGTTTCTAGCCATTCTATTGCATTTAGTGGCAAGCCACTCTCATTGACGTGAAGTGGGTCGTTTACTGCCATTGCACTACCTCAACCATTGTTATTATTCGCTGTGCTGTGTCATTGCATAGTGATTTTTATGATGTTGGAAGTATAACATGCATCTATGTTTCCCAACAATACTTTGCACATAAATGTAGTACCAAAGTGTATACTATGTGGAATAAAGTGTGAGCGAAATTGTAGTGAAAAATACAGGACGGTAATTTTCCTGGGAATACGGAGAGTTTGGCCTCATTTCTGCTTGTCAATGTACATACAAACCGATATACTCTATCTCATGATAATCAGGTATTGAGATCAAACGGGATCAACAACATTTGATAGTAGGAGCTTTGCGCCAATGCAGTCCTCTGGCCAGCAGCCGAAAGAAAAAATAGAGCGCGAGAACGCGGAAATCGAAGGCACGAATGAACAGGCGGCAATACCACTTTATGAATTTCCTGCTGATCAGCAAGGGATGGTTTATCCGCCACCACCTTCCTATTATCAAAATATGCAAATTCCAGCAGAGCGCCCTGCATTACCGTTAGAGCCAGGCGTACCCGGCACGCAGGCACAACTGAACACGATGGGTGTTCAAGCTCCTCCTTCTGTGCCAACGCGTTATCCTGAAATGCAAGCGCCGATTAAAAAGTCCTACAAGTGGGTTTGGATTATCGTTTCCATTTTTAGTGTAGGTTTTCTTGCTACGTGTGGATTATGCGGCTGGGGAGCGTACCAACTGTTTGATAGCGTAATCACGCAGGAAACTGGAGCAACGGATGTTGTGAATACTTACTTTCAAGATGTTCAAAATCAAAGATATGCTCAAGCTTATCAGAACTTGCAGATTAGCGGTTTGACACTGGAAGACTATCTTAAGCAGGTACAGACAAGCGATACACAGAGTGGTACGCTTCTATCTTATGTTATAGGGCAGCCAACCTTTGGCACGAATTCTAGTTCAGGACCTGATTTGTCTCAGTGGAGCTATACAGTGAATGTGACAAGAGCGAAAAATTCCTATCCTGTGTTGGTCACTGTTGAAAAAATAGGAGGAAGCTGGAAGATAACGTATATTGATCGGTACTAATTAAATATATCTTTAAGATGTCTGAAATAGAAATTTGAGGTCGAACGATTGCCCTTCGACCTCATTGTTCGTAATACATAGACTCCAAATAAGAGGAGATCAATCTTTTTCAATACATATATGAAAAGATTGGAGTATTGTCTAGCTTAGAGAAAAGAGAACCTGGCTAGCTTACGGCAATACTGGGCTGCATGCTCATCATTGGTACTTCACTGCCTACACAGGCGCGGAGATCGTCGCGATAGAACCGCCATGTGCTGCCGACTTTATGGCCAGTAAGTTGTCCAGACCACATCAGGCGATACAAGGTAGAGCGACTTACCCGCAGGTAGCTCATAGCTTCTTTGAATGTTAAAAGGACATCATCCTGGATCACTTGCACGACCATCTTTGTTCTCTCCTTGGATATACTAATTCGATGCACTTAGATAAAAAGTGAATGCTGAATATTTTGTATCAGGTGATACACATTACTGTCTCATTGCATGTTATTGTAACCATTGTTGATACGCTTTTGTGTTGAGGAATAGTTGTGATTTGGTTAAAATTAGCGGTTCTCAGGTGAGATATTGATTACCAACTCTGTTCTAGCAAGCTATCGAGCGCTTTGGTTTCACATGATACAGGAAAAATGGTCATGCCAGTTGCCGAACGCAAGCGATCAATAGCCTGTGTATCAGTAGGAAAAGCCATTGCAATAGTCAGGCGATTATGATCACGGCCGACGGGTGCGCAACGCAGTTCACACGCCAGAGCATATGGAATGAGATGCTTTAATCGCGATGACAGTCGCGCAGGTAATAGCATGAATGGGATGCCACTAGTGCGAGCAGCAACACAAGAATCATCCTCTTCATTTTGATGGCGATTTAACAGATTTACCTCCACTACACCGATCGACCTGGTACCATGTAATTGAGTCGTAACAGCCGGCCGCAGTATTATCCTGGATGCAATAAAACCAGTCTGGTAGAGTAGTTCTTCCAGTGAAGCTCCGGGTTTGGGGTAAGACCCGATTCCTAAAGTAATATCAGTTTCGCGTTTCAAGGGTGGAATTACTGTCTCAGGTTGAAGGAGGTTGATACTATGATACACGCGTTGAAGCAGAGCCTGTGATCCTTCTTGATCAACATCAGGTAGTATGATAGCGATGCTAGCGCCTATATGCACTAGAATGTGATCGCTGCTTCTAATCGTGCGGTGCACATTGATAAGAATTTGTTTCAGGAGACTGGCTGAAACGTGATAGCGAAGCCGTTTATGTAAGATCGCTGATTTCGGTGTGATATGAATATGCTCAAGTTGCGAAATGTGCAATAGCAAAACGCTGAGAGATGAGGAACGTGGGAAGTAGTTCTCGAGTTGAGAGCGCAAAGAACTATTCATTTCAGGTGTTGCCAGAGTCACTTCCGTCAACTGTTCGGAATTTTCTGCATGATCCACCCAAGGCCCCTGATGTAGTCTGGAAAGTGGCAAGCACGTGCATAGATCGCTTGCTGGACTATCAAGATATGTGACGGCCGATGTTAACGTTCCTCTTTCTACATATGTCATGATACAGATGCCTTTAGATCAAGAAAATAGATTATGTAGAAGAGTATACTGCGGAAAAGCTATGGAAAAAATGCAGAGTGCGTTGAAGAATGGTTAAGAATAACGAGAATCGGTTAAGAAGAAATAAAGCTAGATGAAGATGAAGCGATTGAGATAACGTATGTGTTATCTCAATCGCTTCGCGCTATACATCTCAGGATTCAATCGTGATGGGTGCTGTAAAGGTATATCCAACACCTGGTACTGTCATAATATATTGTGGATTGTTGGCTTCAGGTTCGACTTTCTGACGCAAATGGCGAATGTGCGTTTTCACAAGGCCGGAGTCACCAGCTTCGTCATATCCCCAAACTCGCTCGATAATCATATCAGTTGTTAATACCTGGCCGGTATGTGTAATGAGCAAGTGGAGCAGACGGCTCTCAGTGGGAGTTAGACGCACTTTTGCGCCTTCCCGAGTTACCTCATGGCGCATTGCATCTAACGTCACCGGGCCGACAGTAATTGCTGATGAATTGGAGGACCCCTTTGCACTGTTTGAGCGACGCATAATTGCTTTAATGCGAGCTAGTAGCTGCCGAGGACTAAATGGTTTTCTCAGATAATCGTCGGCTCCCATTTCTAATCCACGTATCTCGTCATCTTCACGATCATGTGCGGTCAGTATTAAAACCATTGAATTGGTTTCACTTCGCATTTGACGACATACCTCGAAGCCATCCAGTTTGGGCATTTGCACATCCAGGATGACAAGATCTGGTAATGTTTCACGCCAGCGCTTAATGGCTTGTTCGCCGTCAAATGCACGTATTACATCGTATCCATGCCCTTTGAGCCAGTAGCTCAGCATGTCAACCATGTCGCGATCATCGTCCGCCACCATGATTTTCACTCGTGTTTCCTCCTACAATCCTGCTCTTAAAAATAGGGTGTGCGATTCAAACTGCCTTTGGGAGAGAGGAGAGTGCTTGGGGACTGCTTTGTTCTTCATCCTTGTCGCCGAAGGCGGCAAGAAATTTGCTAAAGTCCACGCCAATGGGGATATTCCACACCCCGAAAAGAGTATACATGACGGGTCCCCCAGACCCTGTAACCCTCTGCACTCCCTAAAAGGCAGGCCTTTTGTTGATAAACTTGTTCTAATTGCTTCAACGCGATGAAATTCAGGGAGTAACATCGTGGTACAATTTGGTGTACGTAGAGCCAAAAATGTTATCTTTTGAACTGATTGGAGAAGAAAGCCATGATTACTCGCGAAGAACTTTTGTCTCTAGCTCGTGAAGTCGCGTTAAAAGCGCATTGCCCCTACTCACGATTTCGGGTTGGCGCTGCGGTAGTGGCAGATGGAAAGACCTATATCGGTGTGAATGTCGAGATATCGAGTTATGGTTTGACTTTGTGCGCGGAACGTTCTGCTCTAGCTGCTGCGATGGCGGCTGGTGTGGTAGCGGGATCGGTTACCCAGGTTGCGGTAGCGTGTATCGATGTGCCGCAAGGGGCACCTATTCAGGATCGCACTCCTTGCGGAGCTTGCCGCCAATGGTTGGCTGATCTTGCTCCGCATGCCATTATTTATGTTGATGGAGATATGCGAGATTTCACAATTGAGGATTTGTTGCCATATGCGTTTCGGTATCATTAATGCAGCAAATGCTGGAGGGTATGGTTTTCCAATCCACAAGTCCCATTTAATTGCCGCTCCTGAAACAAGATGATATAATCCCATCGGCAATTATCCTCACAAACTGAAGTACACATGCCATAGTACGAGGTTGATCAGCACATGGGCAAAAAAGTGGCTACTCTGCTCCTTACAATGATGGTCCTGATGGGACTCTCCGGATGGTACGTTGTTGGTGGTATCCAGGCTTACTCTCGATATCAGCAGAGTAACATAGCTAGCCAGGAGCATTGTGGAGGCCAGTCTCCAGTACATATCTGCGTGCAATCTCCATTAGAGATCTTCAGTGCGTATTACCCTTATTATGTTGCTACGCAGTCTAATGTGTTTGTCATACAGTACAGCAGTAGCAGACCAATTACATTGTTGATGAGTGTGAGCATTGAGGGGTTTAGCCAGTCAGAGATGCGTACAGTAACCGCGACATCAAGTGTGCAGTCAATCAGCTTCAGGCCGCTAGCAATAGCCCAAGCGTTACGACAGTTGACAGTAGATACTAATACCTGGCTGCAGCTGCATATTACAGATGCAGCAGGGCATGTGTATTATGCCGATGATAGCCCGTTATTGCTGCGTTCACGATGGTTAATGCAGTGGATTGCAGCGAACCGCTTGAAGATTGCTGCATGGGTAACACCGGACGACCTTGCTGTGGAAGCATTGGACAATAGAGCTAAAGTGCTATTGCAGTCACAACCACAACCTATCCCACCTGCGATGTTTGGGTATGCAAATGGGCGGGCAAGCGAAAGGGCTGTAAAAGACCAGGTTGATGCGATTTTTGATGCTATGCGGCTTGATTATCATATACAGTATAGCCAGGAAAGTGTCCCATACAGCGGACCTGGGGACACAAGCGTGGCTTTGCAAAAAATAAAATTACCGGCTGAGGTGTTGCAACAGGGTAGCGGGATGTGTATTGAGCTAACTGTGTTGCTGGCATCGGCAGTGGAAAAAATAGGATTGCACTCTGAAATCGTGATTATTCCGGGGCACGCCTTTCTTGGTGTTGCAGTTACACAGGATAATACACAGTTTGATTACTGGGACGCAGTGCAGGTGAATGACAATATTGCAGGTGATTCTGCAAACGTGTGGGCCGATAAAGAGTATAAGCTGAACACCAAGCAAATTGTCGATACGATTGTGATTAGTGATGCTCGTCATAAGGGCGTTGACCCGATGCTATGAATTGGTAAGAGAGGAATACTACAACGAGCACTGTAGATTTTCCAACATGGTTTAGATATGGGTGCTTTGGCGGTTTAGCCACATGTATGCTCGCGATCGCTGTCAATGCACTCTATACTACGTTACGTAAACGCGGCACAACGCGACAACTCGCTGGCGCGATCGTTGCCTGTGTGATTTCCGCGTTGCTTCTGCTGCCTGCGATTATCTGGTATGAGACACGTTTCAGTTCTACACAAGCGGCCATTTCTGTTATAGAGGTTACATTTGCGCTTGCTTTTGTGGCATTATGTGGCTGGGTACTGCCTTTGAGCGTAACAACCGTGTATTGTCTCTTTACACAGCCACGGGACTCAAATACCTCGGTACGTCTTCCCCGCCAACTGAATCATCGTAAACGAACCACACGCGGTAATGCTGTAGGTCGCTCGGTTTCGCTGCCTAAACGCCAACCAGGAGTACTTGCTCCTTTTGTTTTTGGAGAAGACATTCCCTGGGGCTGGTTAGAGCATCGCTCAGGACGTTTTCAGGGGCAAAAATTGGCGTTGAATCGAACCGTAACCAGTATTGGGCGCGAAGAGGATAATGATATATGGCTCGATGACGAGACGTCTTCGCGTTATCATGCTGAATTGGTCTGGGATAGCGGACAGGTCTATATTACTGATTGCGATAGTTTGAACGGAGTGCTACTGAATGGACGGCGCATACGTGGCACACTGGTTGTCAAAAACGGAGACCTGGTAGAAATTGGTTCCCATCGTTTTATATTTGAGATTGCGGAACGTCCCATCCCGCTGGCTGAGCAGGATGATCCTCTGATGCATCATGCACGACGCCTGTCCATTGCACCTGAAACAGGGTTCCCAGAAAATAGCGGGAGACTTGCCAGCACAAATGCCACCCCGACAAGGCCTATGGGTGACGAGACGCCTTTGGAATTTGATAGTCTGGAACTGGATCATTTGGCATTGCAATTACCGCGCTCAACACCTGGTGAATTCAACATTGAGTCAAGTAATCCTGACACATCGCATGATGCCCTGGGATTTAACCCCATCACTCCACCGATAGTATCTGAAAGGCCTGGTAGTCTTTGCACGATCTGTAATGGAGAAATGGCGGGAAGAAGCTTCTTGTTGGATCGATCTGTATTGACTATTGGGAAATCTGCTGAATGTGATGTGATTATTCAAGATGACTCAGTTGCATCTCAACATGCTACGTTTTTGTGCCGGGCTGATGGGGATTACGTACAAGATCTTAGCGGCCAGAATGCCACCGCAGTGAATGGTGTGCAACTGAAAGGGTCGCTTTTGCTCCGTAAAGGAGATATGATTAGCTTAGGTAATGTGCATTTGGAGTATACCTTTATACCAGAAGCACAAACTTCGTCTTTTCCTCCTCTCCCAATGCCAATAAGCGCATATCAACTGGGTGGACCAGGACCGCTGCGATTGCCTAGCAAGCCGAAATAGGGTACCCCACCTCGAGGCGGGTCGCATAAAAAGGGGATGATGGTGTGTAGGGCACCAGGACGGCGCGAGCGCCAATACAAATTGGTAGTGCACCTTATCAGTCATTCGTGGATGGGGATGCCAGGACGGCGCGAGCGCCCCCACCGCCCATCATCCACTCCCCCGTCCCTACGAATCCTGGATGTTTGCCAGGGCGTGTCTTGATAGAATTGGCCTACCGTGACCGGGATAGAGGTAGAGCACGTTCAGGTTGCGTAGTGTTTGAAGTGTCATTTGTAGGGTGCGCTGGTGCACAAGCGCTGCTCCCCCCTCAAGCGTGACAACAGTATCTCCACACACCAGTTCGTAGCTAAAGGGATTGTAAAGACAAAGGCTTTCGGGTGTGTGCCCGGGACTTGCGATGACACGCCAGTTAAGATGATTTGGGAGTCCTGCTACATCCTCTAACCAGATATCCACCATTTGTGCCTGTTGCTCATAGTGTGGTGGAAAGAGATCCAAATGATGCAAGGCGCCTGGTAAAGGGTGCTGGCTCAGCATATGTCCAACGAAATGGCTCATTCCCGGTTTGCTCCGAATTTCCTGGTTACCATCTATCCATGATTGCACAAATTGTTGCGCGACAATAGACGCGGCAATGGGCGCCTTACAGGCTTTGCGTAGAGCTTCGACTCCGGCTGTATGATCGGGATGTAAATGTGTCAGCACGATAAGATCGATATCGCTGGGGGAGCGATGTAGGAATCGTTGGAGGTAATGTAGCGTTAAGTGTGTGTTGAGCACAGAACCAGGATCAATGACAAAACAATGCTCCTCATCATTGACAAGGTAGGTGTTTGCCCTTGAAAAACGATCAGTAATGGTATGTACCTGACGAGCCTGCTGGACGAGTAGAGGTTCATCTTGTTTGATCTCGGTAGCGATGTCCAAGGCGCCTCCAAATAGGGATTAATGCGTATTATCTCACCAGGCGAAACATATCTTTTTTGCTTCTTCTATGGTACAATGAAAAGGTGGTTTAGGACAAGGTAAGTAATATCCAATCCCTGGTTTCGCTCCGCCACCCGGAATCCAGGAGTGCCTGCCTGCCTCACTGAAAGTCCCTAGACTTCTCTGGCCACCCCGAGACACTTCTACTACAAGTATTAAACGAGTCTCCTGAACATCCATGCAACGTATTAGATCAATTGGGCGGAGCGAACAAACAAGAAGGGGAACTATTACCCATGATGTCCAATGGAGGATACCAGGATCGTATCCTTACCTGCCGCGACTGCGGTCAGGACTTTACCTTTAGCGCTGGAGAACAAGAGTTTTTCGCCAGTCGCAATCTGACCAATGAGCCAGGACGCTGCCCCAGTTGCCGTGCTGCTCGACGTAATTCCCAGTCAACAGCCCCTCGTTCACGTAATGTCGAGCATTATGAAACGACGTGCGCTGACTGCGGACGACCTACCTCTGTCCCATTCATTCCACGTCAAGACCGTCCTGTATACTGTAGTGATTGTTACCAGTCGCATCGTCCCGCTCGCAATACACACAGCTATAGCAGCAGTCGCGGTCAGGATGGTCGTGATCGCTACAACTCTGGCTGGTAAATCCAGGTCTACTTTCAAGTAGCGACGATGAAGCAGGTGGCTCTACCGGTCACCTGCTTCATTTTATGTGGGCACTTCTGACGCCTGATTCGCCGTTGTGTGTTATACTACAGGCAGAAGCAGTCCCCTCCAGGAGGTTAAATTGATGTCACAAAGCCGCACAGGGCAATGGCCTGAGTATGTCTATGTCGTGCCTCAAGTCTACACCAAAGCAAAAGTACGCCTGATAGGTTTAGGCACCTATGCTCCCGCTGGTATGATTACAAACGAATTTTTTGCTGCTATATCCACGCGCCTGGGAGATCCTCGTAGCGCCGATGACCTGGAACGTGTAACGGGTTTGAGTACGCGGCATGTGCGTGCCAGCACACTGGAACTTTGCCGTAAAATGGCGGGAGCGGATGCTCCAGGACTGATTGACAATCCAAAGGCTCCCAGAGAAGAGACACTAGCGGATATGGCTGTGGTTGCTGCCCGGCGCGCCATCGCCAGCTCGGGTCGTGACGCTTCTGAAATCGATACGGTGATCGGAGCTTCTTCTTCTGATAATGACGCATTCCCAACTATCGCCGGTCTTGTTCAGAATCGCCTGGGATTAGGACCTGTACGCGCAAGTATGCTCAAAGGCGCTTGCGCTTGCCAAACCGAGGCTTTTCAGGTGTGCAGCGAAGTGCTAAAGGCCGGTTCTGCCAATCTCGTACTCATGGTTACTTCTGAAGGATTACTTCCCAATATCTTGAATGTTCTGGATTGGAAAACGAGTTCCCTTTTTGGCGAGGGGGCCAGCGCTTTTTTATTGGAACTGGGTGAGGAAGAGACCTATGTGATTAATGGTTCTGATGCAAACCAGGCTGAATCACTTTTCTATCAGACACCTCTGCGCAAAGATGTCGTCGAGATGGCTGAAGTCGATATGAAAATGCGCGAGCTCTACCAGGCTGGGAGGGGTGCGGATCTGAATTTAATGCTTTCACAGTACATGGTAGGCTATACTAAAATGAATGGTAAAGAGGTTTTTCGCGAAGCTCCACGCGCTATGGCAGAATCTGTAGATGTGCTGTGTCGCCATGCCGGGTTAGGGTATGACGATTTAACGCATATCGTGCCACACCAGGCCAATTCGCGCATTACGCGCCGCATGGGAGAATTACTGATCCATGACTATGGTTGGCCGTCTTCAACAATGGAGAAGCTGGTGGATAATTTCCGTTATTATGGTAACCTCTCTAATGCCAGTATAGCGACCGCACTGGTGGAACTTCTACGCCAGGGACGCCTGCACGAGGGCCAGTGGATGGCTCTTCCTGCTGTTGGTGGAGGTATGAACTATGGTTGCTGGCTTTTGCGCTTCCATGAGTTCAAGAATTTGGAGGCTGTGCTGGATCCTCAATAAAATGGTGGCAACGAAACAGCAGAGGTTTCGTTAGAAAGTTTTTACTTTTGCATGGATCGGTTATACTAAAATCCGTTCGTACGTATAGAATATTCTGCCATCCCACTCGTATTCTGCCCCCACAAAGGCGTCACGTACCATCATCAGGTCTGGTACATGAGCAATGATGCTTTCCAGATCTAGATCGTGGAGAAAGTGTCGTAAGGCATAGGCAATCATACTGATCGATTCTGTTGTGCCGTCAATATATCCTACGAATAGATGCTTTCCCTGGTGGCCTGCGCGAGGTTCAGCTATTACCAGCCCATCCAGACGATCCCAGCGTCGCAAAATATAGAGTTGCTGAGCTGTTATTTTCTCGAGTACAAGATCCTTGGTGATGGTGTAAGCAGTAAAACCCTGATAATATAAACCGCCTATTGCTGGAAAGATGTTTGAGGTGTTGAGGTAATCAATAATGTCGTAAAGGTCGGCAGAAGTGGCTAAAACTGGTGTTTCGAGGGCATAAGACTTTTTCGTGGGTATTGTGGCAGCTACTGCTCGATAAATCGTATAGGCTCCTATGCGATTCATAAAACTTCTTTCCAGTAGACGAATGGCAGTAGTGTTGGTTGATTCGGTAATGAGCCTGACAGTAGTCGCTCCACGATGTTTTGCCTCGACCAGTTGTGCATCAAAGAGAGCTGAAGCTATGCCGTGCTGGCGAAATGCCGGGTCTACGCGCATTCCTTCAAACCAGGCTTCTGTTTTATTAAGCATGCGCATATTGGCTACAGCGACAGGTTGACCATCTTTAGTAGCAACGAATAATTTGCCTTGTGAGTTATTCAGCCACTCATCCCAGACGTATTCTAGGTAATCACCCCATTCCCAGGTTTGTTGGCAAAAAGCCAGGACGGCTTCGCGGTCTTCTGGGCGCGCTGGTCGGACTTCAAAATCATGCATGTTCGGCTTCTCCTTTGTTTACTCTACTACGTTAGAATGTAGCGAGAAATTCGGTAATAGTCAATGCAAAAGATATAAGGCCGGTTGATTAAACACCTGATGAGCAACGATCAGAGTTTTAGAAACGTAATAGAGATATACTATCCGCAGGGATGAGCATGTTCTTCGTAGAGCAAAATAGGAAGTAGTATGCAGCAAAAACAGAGCGATCAAGATCAAGAAAAGCAAAATACGGAAGAGAATGCTCCCAATACCAATGGCACTTCTATTGGAGAAAAGATCGAAGAAGAGACGGAAGGAGTCGTCAAAGAAGCCTGGCAGGATGTTACTGAAGCACGTAGGCCATGGTATCAAATAGTCAAATGGGGTCGAATATTGATAGTTTTGTATGCTATTCTATTTGTACTTTTTGGATTACTTGCCTTGTGGGTATTTTATCATCCTGTTCTAGCTATTGATGTCACAATAACGCGAGAGTTTCAAGAAAACCAATCTCCCTGGTTGCAATATAGCATGGTAGCTATCAGTTATATCGGTAATATGTCCCTTCTCTCATTAGGTCTTATTATTCTGGCTATCGTATTATTGTGGATTGTTGATTTGCGTTTGGAAGCGGTCATGGTCGCGGCTGTTTCCGCAGTCAGTTCCATTCTTAATGGGTTGATTAAATATATTGTGGGTCGCCCTCGTCCTACTCCTGGCCTGGTGGATGTCATTCAGCAGGCTGGCGGAAATAGTTTCCCCAGCGGTCATGTCATGGCTTATGTCGCATTTTGGGGGCTACTGTTCTCTTTCGGAATCATCCTCTTTAAAGGTAATCATTGGTGGCGCGATATACTATTAATTATCTCGGGGCTCTTTGTTGTACTGGTTGGACCATCGCGTATCTACCTGGGTGATCACTGGGCTACTGATGTGTTAGGTGCTTACCTTATAGGTGGCCTCTTGCTTGGAGTTTCTCTATGGATTTACCTGTATTTAAAGGGAAGAGGCGTACTGGCTCCGAGAAGTACTAGAGCCGAACATTTTCGTGAAAAATATTTAAAGTGAAGGATCTCGTGTGATGGGCGATGAGATCCTTCGCTGACGCTCAGGATGACAAAAGAGCACATTCTAGGCCCCTACTACTCTGTCTGGATTCATTTGGCGGAATGGACAGGACACCCGCAAGCCGGACACCCGCGAGGGGTGTCCCTACCTGTCCTAGAGTCGAATCAAGCTTGATAGAGTACTACGGGTGATGAGTTTCACTGTCGTGGGTTCTATACAATTGGAATGTGAGTCCTATTGATTTGAACTGGTGATCTCTTTGGGATCAGGTTGTTGAGTCTGATGATTGGAACCTATAGCTGGTATAATCGTTGCTTCTTCGTCCTTTAACACAGGTTGTTGTGCCTGCTGATCAGTGTCACTGTTTTGGGCGCTGACAATGGTTTGCTTGCCGGGTTCAGGTTGCCCGTTCTGATGATCGAAACCTGTGTCTGGAGCACTCACTTCGGTTCCCTCGTGTAGTGCGCGAAATTCAGATAATTCGGCCTCAAGTGTGCGGAGATGCGTATTGCTTGCCTCGAGTCTGACCTGCGCTTTAGCGAGCCTTTTCTCTGCCTTCTCAATACTGGATTTCGCTTCCTCGATTTCCAACATCATTTTAGCTTCTCGTTTGGCTTGCTTCTTGCGGTCTTTTTGTTCGTTCACTTCTGCGTTAGAAGGTGTTGTTGTGGTGTTTGCTTTTTTTGCCATGTTGTTAACCTCATTCTTACAATGGAAACACTCTAGGAGTTTTTGTAGATCGCACTAGCGTTTAAGGATAGGTAACCACACGCATTACGCATGGCGTGCGGCTTCTTTCTCCTTTGATACTTTTTACTATAGCATATGATTCATGAGATTACTATTGTGTGTGCGGCAGAAATTGGCAGGATGGCAGAATACTCCTCATTTGCAGCAGATGTCTTCCTTTTGATAGAATGCTACATATGTGTCAACTTTTCAGCGTTTGGAATAGTGAATATGGAATTGAACGATACAAGCAGCTATCAACGTTGCTTTGTTTGTGGACATCGAAATCCCTACGGCTTGCATCTTTTCTTCCGGCTTGATCAAAACACTATCGTAGCTGACTTTCAGCCGCGAGAAGAACATCAAGGTTTTCCGGGAGTTATTCATGGTGGTATTGTAGCTGCCGTGCTTGATGAAGCCCTTGGGCGTACTTCCTTACTTGGCAATAACCGGGAGTGGACTATGACAGGTCGCCTGGAGGTGCGATATCGACGTTATGTTCCCTATGGACCTGTGTTGAGAGTGCGTGCTACGCTTGATGTAGAGCGAAGACGCGCACTTCAGGCTTCAGGTGTAATAACTCTGGCTGCCGACGAGAGTATAGTTCTAGCTGAAGGGCATGGGACGTTTCTACCGCTTTCACCAGATGCTGTGAATGTAATATTACAGGATTATCCAGAGCTACGCGATTTCTTTGAGCAAAACGAGCCATAATGTGGCTTTAGCACACTATGGGTTTTCTGCTGAGAAAGGAAACTCAGTTGGTGGCGGTGGCACAATCTCAAGTGGTAAGCTAACTTGATCAGGATCTGGCATAGGTACCGTTATTCCTGTCTCCTCCAGAATCTGCTGTAGCTGACGTGCGTCGATTGTTTCTTGACGACGAAGCTCTTGCGCAATCCGGTCAAGCGCTGTACGATGTGTTGACAGAAGTTCCAGCGCGCGTTCGTAACACTCACGCACAATGCGATCAACCTCATCGTCAATTAACTCCGCGGTCGTTTCACTATAATCACCAGGAGCACCCGTATCACCAACACTCATAAATGGGCTTTGGCGTTCACTGAAAGAAATTGTCCCTAGACGTTCGCTCATACCCCAGCGAGTGACCATTTGACGAGCAATTGCGGTCACACGTTGGAGATCATTCTCTGCCCCCGTTGTAATATGCCCAATAGCTATCTGCTCAGCCGCTCTTCCGCCAAGCGCGGTCACAATCTGTGTGAGCAAATACTCTTTCGAGTAGTTGTAACGATCATCTATAGGTACTGACATAGTGACACCTAATGCCTGTCCGCGTGGCACAATTGTGACTTTACTGACGGGATCAGCATGTACTGAAAGAATGCCAGCAAGAGCATGGCCTCCCTCGTGATATGCAATGACGTTGAGATCATCGTCGTGTAAAACTAAGGGACGTTCTGCCCCAAGCAGAATTTTGTCTAATGCTTCTTCAAAACATTTCTGGTTGACATAATCGAGGTTACGGCGTGCTGCCAGGAGCGCTGCTTCGTTGATCAGGTTTGCCAGGTCGGCGCCTACCATTCCTACAGTAGCTCGAGCCATAGCAACTAGGTCTACATCAGGGCCCATTGGCACTTCACGCGCGTGAATTTTGAGAATAGCTAAACGACCAGTCCAGTCAGGTCGATCAACTGTCACACGCCGATCGAAGCGGCCTGGTCGCAATAGTGCTATATCAAGACCATCGGGGCGGTTAGTAGCGCCGATGACGACAACTGCCTGGCGGGTATCAAATCCATCCATTTCTACAAGCAATTGGTTTAGAGTTTGTTCGCGCTCGTCATTGGTATTGATGCTCGAGCCGCGTTGTCTTCCAACCGCGTCAATTTCATCGATGAAAATGATACTGGGAGCTGCTTTCTTCGCCTGATCGAACAGATCACGCACACGACTAGCTCCAACACCTACGAGCACTTCAACGAACTCTGATCCAGACATAGAGTAGAAAGGAACTCCGGCCTCACCAGCAACGGCTCGTGCCAGTAGAGTTTTACCTGTTCCAGGAGGGCCTACCAGAAGAACACCGCGTGGAATCTTACCACCCAATCGCTGAAACTTCTCTGGCGTCTTCAGGAATTCAACTACTTCTTGCAATTCATACTTGGATTCGTCTACACCCGCGACATCCGCAAATGTTGTGCTAGGGCGATCCTCGAGTATGAGTTTGGCACGACTCTTGCCGAAACTAAAGATGCCCTGTTGACCTTGTGATGCACGGCGACTAATAAAGATGAAGATTGCAATTAAGAATACCCATGGAAGAAACGCAATCAAGATATTCAGCCAGAAACTGTTATCTTGTGCTGGTTGAGTAATAACGATTGTGGAATCTGCACCAGTACATTTGGTGGGTTTTTGATAGCCTTTGTTCGTAGGGTCAGTGAGTACTGGAACAAGATTTGGATCCCCGTTTGGCAATTGTGTGACGTGGAACTCATTGAAGTTGTTTACAGGTTGGCAAAAGGTCCCCGTTATATCAGTTGTTCCGGTGATAGTGACGGACTTGACGTTTCCTGCGTTTATCTGGTTGTAAAGATTGCTGTAAGTCAGTTCAGCACGTTGGGGAGTATTCGAGCTACTATTGTTATTAAAAATTTGGAAGAGGAATATCCCAAGCATCATCAGCACAATTACGAGCAACCAGCGATTGAGAGGAGATATTCCTTTTTGCTTTGGCTGTCCATTTGGGCCCTGGCGAAGTTGATTTGGTTGACGTTGAGGCGAATTGTTATTATTTTGTAGCCAAAGCACGTTGGCTGGTTGTTTCTCCATAACAGACGAATCCTGCTTTCTGACCCCGACTTATTACAAGGAATCATTCTGGCTTCTCTATCTCTTGCAGTTCGATGAAGTGAGCATATGAACCATTATCATATTATATCCTATGGATGCTTAAAATGCACGTAGAATATAGGGTGCGGGTTCCACCACCTATCTGATGCTTCTTGGGAAAAGTCCATGATGAACCAAAACGATGCGAGGGCCAATACGTCTTGTTTGTGCGAATCCCAGCATGTGTCGGGAAGGGTACCAGGACGGCGCGAGCGCCCCCACCCGCCATCCCAGCAGCCCTCGTCCCTACAAGAGGCTTATCCTAAAAAGGTTCTGCTTGCAATTGCAATACAATCCGTCTTGAGCTATGCTGATCAATATTCAAACGATCGGCAGGTCGATTTAGTGCATCTTCACTTCCAACGGATGGCTCGAAGCAGATAAAATTGTGATCGGGTTTTGTTGGTGGCTCAGACCAAACCTGCATATTTGACAGGGCGTATTGACCGTTCTGTGGTTTCTCCCCTATGGTCAACGTGCCGCTTCCAGGAAATCGTATAGTAACATGGTGTGGAAATGGGTAAGGATTGTCAGGTATATGTTCAACCCAATCGAATGTTTGCGCTTCAAATCCCGGCAGGTTACCGGTCTTTATTTTCAACTTTTCTGAGTGAGCAACCGTAAAATAAGGATGAAATCCCGGTGCGATAGGCATGTTCTCGTTACTGTGGTTCTCCATTGTTAGTATATAGGTTAAAATTCCTTCTTCAACTGAAATGTTCACATTGAATGTGAACTCATATGGATAGCTCTTAAGAGTTGCTTCACTGCTGGTTAATTGGATCACAAGGTGGGTGCTGTCTCTCTCGATGATCTCCCAGGGTAAAATGCGTCCAAAACCATGGATGGGAAGTTTCGTCCCTTTTTCTTGAAGTGTGCCCTTGTTGAGTCGAGAGAAGTTGGGTATCATCAATGGCATACCCCAACGTTTGATATTGCCCGTTTGTATGGGGCGATAGAGTATTTGCCAGGATCCAACTTGAAAATGTGTAATCAGACAAATTTCGGGTATCACGCCGATTGTCGTGTTTCCACATGTCAAAACGTATTCACGTGGTGTAGGAAAACTCATGAACTCAGGCATCGAGAAATTACCTTTCGTGCGTATTTGGTTGGTATTGTACGCATATTTCAAGGTTACTACAAGCGGGACACATTCGGACAGAATACCTAAAACTATTGCGTTTTGTCATTTGGCGGCATATACTTACTCTTGATGTAGATGCATACAAGTCCCCTTGAAGCATTGTTATATTGGTCCTTTATCCAGTAATAGGATGGATAGACAACATATGGGAATGGAGGACACTTCGGAAAGCAACATTTCCGAAGCGCAAAGCAATCTGGAAAGGGAGGAGAAGCAGTCGGTGCAAGGAAATATTGCAATCAAAGGCACGCGCAATGGTCTGCTTTTAACCCTGGAGCCTGAAACCCCTTTTAGCGAATTACTCAATGCCCTTTCACATCGACTTTCAGAGGCTCCTGGTTTCTTTCAGGGAGCTTCGCTTGCTCTTGATACCAGGCGTCGGAATCTCCGAATTAGTGAGCGCACTCAACTCGAGGAATTGCTGGCAAATTATCAAATGTCAGTAACACCTCTGGAACAGACGTTCTTAGTGAAACAGCACGAGCCAGATGTTATTTCTACTGAAGTTGTAAGTGAGCCATCTATTGATGTTAGTAGTGAGCCAACTATCACAGCAGAAATTCTTAGCGAACAAACCCTGGCACTGATCGGTAGGCTTGATCCCCGTGATTCGGATGATACCCTCTTTCTACGACGCACTATTCGTTCTGGGCAGGCAATCCACCATAGCAGCAATGTCGTTGTCCTGGGCGATGTGAATCCAGGTGCAGAAATTGTTGCAAGTGGAGATATTTTGGTTTGGGGAGCTTTACGAGGAATGGTGCATGCAGGGTATCCGAATAATGAGAACGCTCTTGTTTGTTCACTAGTGCTTGCACCTGTACAGTTGCGCATTGCCAACCTTCTCTCGCGACCGCCTGATGGATTTCAGGTACAGGCGCGTCCAGAGTTTGCGACAATCAAGAATGGGCAGATTGTTGTCGAAGCCTGGCTGAATGGTCACGGGCGTACAACGCGAAAATAGCATGAAGAACGTTTACACATTGTAGAGAGCAGGTTTTACCTTGCCTTTACAAATGAGAATGTTGAACAGTTGCTAATGATGGAGATGTTTATGGATAGCCGGGTGATAACCATCACTTCAGGGAAGGGTGGTGTTGGCAAAACCACGACCACGGCGAATTTGGGAACAGCCCTTGCAATGCAAGGTAAAAAAGTTGCTGTTGTGGACTCAGATATTGGCCTGCGGAACCTTGATGCTGTACTTGGATTGGAGAATCGCATTGTCTATGATCTTGTAGATGTTGTGGAGGGGCAGTGTCATCTACGACAAGCATTGATCAAAGACAAACGCCAGCCTGAACTTTATTTGTTGCCTGCTGCCCAGACACGCGATAAGAACGCTATAAATAGTATCCAGATGGAGCAGCTTTGCGAACAATTACGCCAGGATTTTGATTTTGTGTTGATTGATTCGCCTGCAGGCATCGAGCAAGGTTTTCGTAATGCAATTGTTGGCGCTGATGAGATTATCATAGTTGCAAATCCTGAAATGGCCTCGGTGCGTGATGCAGATCGTATCATTGGATTGGTTGAGGCCGCGGGTAAGCCCGAACCGCGTCTCATACTCAATCGCCTGCGTGCTGAAATGGTGAAACGCGGAGATATGATGGATGTGGCTGATGTATTGGAAGTGTTAGGTATTGATCTTGTCGGCATAGTACCCGAAGATGAAATGATCATCGTGGCAATCAATAAAGGCGAGCCAATTGTCTACGAAAAACACTCACGTGCTGGAAGCGCATATCTAAACGCCGCTCAGCGTATAATTGGTAAAGAAGTGCCTCTGGAAGAAGTCGAAGAAGTGCAATCATTTATGGAACGTTTGAGACGCATGTTTGGATTTGGACCGGCTATGGCTGAGAAACGTGTACGTTCATAGCGATCCTGAGAAGGCAGGCAGTATATATGGGTATTTTTGATTTTATGACTGGTCGCAAAAAGCCTACCCCTGGCGAGATGGCAAAAGAACGCTTGAAAGTCGTTCTGGCGCACGATCGTCTCAAAGTGAATCCTGAATTACTGGAACAGATTAAAACTGACCTGCTCGCGGTGATTTCGCGCCGTCTCGAGGTGGACGAACAACACGTACAAGTTATCATGGCCCGCGATGATCACTGGGACAAATTGCATGCTGATATTCCTATAAAACGGCAGAAAATTTCGTTTGAATGGGATCCTCCGTCATATACCCCTGCGAGTAATGCCTTACGTGGCAACAAAATACGAGTGGATGTGGAACGGTTGGACGACGAGTAAAGCATATGACCCGCAGGTAATTTTATTGACCCTCCCGATATGCCTGTGTTTGATACACGCGATTTAAGCTTCTCTCGTACTCAAGCGCGTCATGAAGTCGATTGAGTAGTAATATTCATTGACCTTGACTGAAAAGTGAAAGCAGAACAGGAAAAGTGAAAGTAGAACAGAAGGCTGTTTTGCTTTCACGTTTTGCCTTGCTATGATACCTTATGTAGTAGCTATATTCTCCCGTCTTATAAAGCGGTGGTTTGTTGAGCCAGGAGGAAACACACGCGATTGTCGCCAAAAAATGAGCAGAAGAATACATCGCTAGTGTCTATAAGGGGCTGTTATAGAAAACAGAGAAAAAAGTTATGATGTTTCTATCTCTGAATGCAAGCGTTCTCATCCTTCATCAACAAAGCTTGATCACAGGGAAAGGCGTTACGGTATCAAGAGCAATTTCCCACCGATGTTTCTTTTCAAGCCAAAAACCAACGCTCAGAGGAGCCAGGACAAACGGCAGTTACCCTAAACCAGCCTCTCTCGCCCGGATGATGGCCTGGGAGCGGTCGGCTACCTGCAGTTTGCTGAAGATGCTCGAAATATAATTACGCACCGTCTTCATGCTGATGACCAGGGATTGCGCAATCTCGGCGTTACTTCGTCCCTGGGCGATGAGGGTGAGAATCTCACGCTCACGGTCCGTCAGATCGGGAAATGGGAGGGCAGCTTGGGCTGGACGAGGTGTAGCGAAGAAATCAATGAGGCGTTGGGCAATCGTAGCACTGAAAATGGCATCCCCGCTGCTCACGGCGCGGATCGCTCGCAGCACCTCAACCTCGTTGGCATCCTTGAGGAGGTAGCCGCGGGCTCCAGCACGCAGGGCCGCGAACACCGAGTCGTCGTCCTCAAAGAGCGTGACGACGAGGATACGAATCTGCGGATGGGCTTGCATAATGCGGCGTGTGGCTTCGATGCCATTGATGCCTGGCATGCGCAGGTCCATCACGATCACCTCCGGTTGCAAACTCGCGGCCAGCGTCACTGCCTCCTCGCCCGTCGCCGCCTCGCCTACCACCTCCATATCCTCTGCCGCCCCGAGGAGCGCACGCAGTCCACTCCGCACCAGTGGATGGTCATCGGCAATCAGGATACGCACAGGTGCCATGGCTCTTCTCCTTCCTCACAGCTGCTGGTCATGTGTAAAAAGCGGCAGGCAGGCCTGCACACACGTCCCACCTTCGGGCATGCGTGCAATCTCGCTTGTCCCGCCCAGTTCTGCAGCTCGTTCGCGCAGTGAGAGCACTCCGACCCCGGCGCGATAGCTCTCCGGCAACCCGATGCCATCATCGCTGACCTCGACGTGCAGCAGGTCGTTTTCGCACGAGAGGCAGACACAACAGCTGTGAGCCTGGGCATGGCGCGCCACGTTGGTCAGGGCCTCCTGCACGATGCGGTAGGCGGCAACCTCGACGGCTGCGGGAAGCGCTGGCAGCTGATCGGGTGCCACTACGTCTATATGCAGCCCGAGGATGCTGTCACGCTCTGTCGGCGCACTTTGCTTTGCCGCACGTTCGCGGATAGCTCCAATCAACCCCAGTTCATCCAGGGCAGGGGGGCGCAGGTCGTAGACCAGGCGGCGAATATCGCCAATCGCCGCTTGAATGGTGGTTTGTTGTTCGACCACGAGAGCATCGGCAGCTACCGGGTCGCGCGAGAGCAGCAGGCGCAATGCTCCGGCACGCCAATTGAGGGAAGCCAGCACCGAGCCGAGACCGTCATGCAGATCGCGGCGCAGCCGGCGCCGCTCTTCCTCACGCGCGGTGACCAGGCGCGTGCGCGAGGATTGCAGTTCGGTCGTCAGACGCTGCAAATCCGTGGTCAGGTGGACAGCTTGAACGGCGATGCCAGCTTGACGGGCCAGGTCAGCGAGCAAGTCCCGGTCTGCTGACGAGAAGGTTTCGCCACGAGCGCGCGGAGCAAGCAAAAGGTCGCCGATGTGTTCACTCTGATAGATCAGCGGCAGGCGTGTCAGCTCATCCGCAGCTTGGCCAGAGGATGTTGCAATCACGTCCTCGCCATCCTGCTTCAAGCTGATGGCGGCATACGGGAGCTTGAGCGCCTGGGTCACAGTCTCGACAATCGTGGGCAGCACGGCCTCCGGTGCCAGCGTCGCCTCCAGGCGTTGTCCCAGGCGGGAAATGACCTTGTAGGGTTCATCGCGTTCCCCATAGAGCAGACGGTTCACAGCCCGCTGGAGACGGGTGTGCAATGGCTGAATGAGCACGGCAATGAGGCCTGTAGCCAGCAGGGACAAGCCCAGGTTGCCTCGTGCTTGCAGCAGCGCGCCAAGCCCGACGACGATAAGCATGTAGAGTGCAACCACACAGGCAGTGAGCGTGCCGTAGACCAGCGTGCGGCGAATGATGATATCAATGTCCCAGAGCCGGTAGCGCAGAATCGCAAAGCCAAAGGAGAGCGGAATTAGGATTGGGACAGCGTTCCCAAGTGGTAAGAGAATCAGGATAGCTAGTGAAGTCGAAGACAAGACTGATTGAAAGAGGACCGAACTGAAACTAAACACGAACTCTATGAGGTAGGTCGCGGTGACTCCGAAGACGATCCACTTGGTCTGCTGGCGTTCTATTCGATTGGAGACGGAGTGGTAACGATAGAGTTGAGCGACGACGAAGCCCCCAAATAAGCAGTACAACACAAGAATAAAGAGCGGATTATTCAATACAGGTAAGAAGTCGAAGATTTTACCGAGTACCGCTGCAAGCCACAGAGCTGAGAACATCACTGCGAGCCAACCTATCCAGCGTGGCACAAAACGTCCTGTCGGGAAGAGGCAGAGGACTAAGAGGAGCACAAAGAAAGCAAGCTGGTTCAGTATTACTGCCGGCAGCAGCCAGAGCGAGGGGCTATTATTCAATGGGTTGATGGTGGTATTTGCGCCTTGCAACACCAGCATAAATGAGACCAGTAGTGCCAGCCAATCGTTGGACTTGCGCCAGAAGATCAGGAGAGCGACGAAGAACCATACCGATGCGACGAAAATATCCAGGGCGAGAAGGAAGACAGCGTAGCCGACCAGGTACGACTTCAGCTGGTCCGTAAAGTACCCAGGAAGACTAGCAATGAAGATAATGAAAGCAAGGACGCTCAGTACAACCCACGCCACACGAAGAAGAGCAAGCCACCGTCCCTGCAAACGAGTGTCTGGCGCTCCTGGTCGATCGGAACGCCCCTTTGCCTGACTGTCTACCAATGCATCGCCCAGAGTTGTGCTCATGGTTACTCTCTTCAAGCTGCCTTTCTGGCGCTGTAATGCGAGAAAAGTACGCACTACGCTTCCAGTGAGATGTCAATCTTGCTTGCAATCATATCACGTTCCCACTCAAAACATACACTACACAAGATCCAGGTTGAAGGAATGGCAGAAAAGTTCTACTAGCTCTGCATCAAACTGTGTTCCCGCATGCTCGTAGAGTTCTTCAAATGCCTGTTGCGCAGTACGACTCTTCTGGTAGATGCGACGTGAAGTCATGACCTCGAATGCATCAACAATCGCTATGATGCGTGCTCCTAGTGGAATAGCTGCACCGCGTATTCCATCGGGGTAACCTTTCCCGTCCCAACGCTCATGATGATGATACACCGAGGGCACAATATGCTGTAGCAGCTTGAACTGGTTGAACATGAGTGCACCGTAGGCCGGATGCTCTTGAATACACTCAAACTCTTGACGTGTCAGACCTGACGCTTTGTGTAATATGGTTTCGCTGATGTGCATTTTACCAAGGTCGTGGAGAAATGCGGCCAGTCCAATCGTAAAAGTCTCAGCTTTTGGAAGATGCAGAACGGTCTTGGTAAAAGCAAGCGCGAGGGATTGCACGCGCAATGAGTGCTGGTAGAGCTCCACATCTTTCGCTTTCATTGCTGATGTAAAACTGGAACATATCTCGGAAAACTCTTGTCTCAGTTCAGAGAAGAAGGGTATTTCGTGCAGGCGCAAAGTGTTCATAGGTGTTGAGGGATATCCTCTGCTTTGAAGTTGTTTCAAAAGAACTTTCTCCCTCAATCCGGGTCACAGCTATGCGTCACGAGCGCGAGTTGGTCCGCATGGCACAGTAGTCGCTCCATGATGGTGCGCCGCAGGCGATAGATTTCTTGCACGCCACTCCACTCTTGTGGACAGAAACGTACAATCTCCCTTGGCTTGAGACAGCAGTGAAAGAGTAAGTATGCTAATCGCCGCTCACGCGGGTTGGAAAGCACCGCTTTGAGCATCTCCCAGATCTCATGACTGGAAGACACATCTTCCATGTGTGATTCTCCCAGCCCTGCTGGCACAGGCCTCGTGCTTTCTCTCGGCCGCGCATCCACCCGGAGCATATCCAGAATAGCACCATTCAGACTGGCCCGCAGGGAGTGCAATACCGCAGCAAGCGTGGTGAATTCCACCCGTTGGTTTGAGGCGGTAGCCTGCCAGAAGCGATCAAACGCTTGAGTCACGTAGTACTCCTCGTTTTCTAGACGGCACGCGTGAGATCTTTTGGGATGTCGATATAGCCAGCTGAGCACAACTCCACCGAAGCAGTGTTGCACCCATGCCCTGGCCGCATGGTTGCCTTGCAGGGTAGCACGGCGTATGAGCTCGATGCCATACCTCTCTGGGCATGGCTCTCCCCTGCGATAGGTGTTGAGTTCCTTCATGCTAAGCGCAGCAAGCACGGGGAGACTGATCTCCCCGTACAGCGGGTTTGACAGAAGGGAGACAGGGGATACCCACTCAGTTGGGATCTTCCCA
>DATMNR010000293.1:0-4884 GCA_035568795.1 Ktedonobacteraceae bacterium | reverse complement strand
AGACGACGTGAGGCGCCATCTACGAGTGCTCGTTCTAGAGAGCGACCATTACTGGCAGAAATGAGATAGCGGTAAGATTCAGTTGGGCCTTGGAGCTCACGATAGGCGAAGGTTGCAGAATCTCCAGTTAACTCGAAGTCTCGTACCAGCCTTGACCCTAGCTGGGTCAAATCATGTAACGAAGTGGCAAAAAGCCATGGGCGAAAGTGCTCCCTTGAAGAGATGACTTGTTTACCCTCACGTCGCCAGATAATCGCCTGTCCCTCTCGGTTGGCCCAGACGGAGACAATGCCGGGAGTTGGATCCCAAGCGAATAAGTATTCATCTTCAGTTTGAGAGAGGGCCTTATGAAGAAACGTGAGAGAAAATTTCTGCATTTTACTCCAGATACTACTATCGAATAAGAACGTCTATTCGAAAGTATAACACGAAGAGTGCTATTAATTGAATACTATAGTTATCTGTACTCTTGTAAGATAAAGTGAGCCAGCATGTAAGGGCAGTATTTCACTGGATTTACATTGAAAAAGGCTTGACAGAAGCGCTGGACAGCAGTAGTCTAATGCTTATTCTTGGACAGAAGAGTATTCACGGCTAAATGAGGCCGTGACATGCAATCTGGTTTGATTTGAAACCGTTTATCGAGCGCGGTTTCTTACAAAGAAACCCTTGTTATTTTTTAAAAGGGAAGTGGGAATCCATGAAACCACCACGTTTTTATTACAGCGCTCCCTCGATGCTTGATGAGGCGTTGGCCCTTCTCGATCAAAATAGTGAAAATACAAAAGTATTAGCAGGTGGCCAGAGTTTCGTGCCTCTCTTAAATATGCGTCTTGCTTCTCCTGCCTACATAGTAGATATTAACCACATTGCTGAATTGCACTACATAGAACAGGAAGATGGTTATTTGGCGATAGGGGCAACCGTTCGCCAGAGACAGGTTGAACGGTCTGTATTAGTGCAGGATAAGCATCCATTGTTAGCCGAGGTGATTAAACATATCGGCCATATGCAGATACGTAATCGTGGCACAGTTGTAGGCAGTATTGCTCATGCTGATCCAGCTGCTGAACTTCCTGCTTTACTGACCTGTCTCAACGGAGAAGTGCTTGTGCAGAGTATTCATGGTGAACGTGTTATAAAAGCAGAGGAGTTCTTTACTGGTTATCTTTCCACTGCGCTCGAACCTGGAGAAATGCTCACCGAGGTTCGGTTCCCCTTAATTGCGTCTAAAGCTGGGTGGGCATTTCTGGAGTTCGCGCGACGTTCGGGAGATTATGCAATGGTAGGTGCATCTGCTGTAGTAACCCCAACAGCAGATGATCATTGTTTGTCAGCACATATCGCCTATCTTGGAATAGCCGGTGCTCCCATTCGAGGATTAGACGTGGAGTCTACTATTGTTGGAACAACATTAGATGAAACGGCTCTCGATGCTGCTGCACAAGCGGCTAGCATGCTGGTAAGCGATGATATGAGTGATGTACATGCTACTGTTGAATTCCGACGTGTTCTGACTGGGGAATTAACGAAACGTGTCTTAAAAACTGCCTGGGAGCGGCGAGGCCTCTAGCTGGAAAGAAGAGTAAGAACAATGCAAAAGCAAGAAGAAGTAACTCCACTCTTTTCCGAGGAATACGATATAGCATTGACTGTAAATGGTCATCGCTATGAACGAAGGGTACCAGTCCGTTTACTTCTCTCAGATTTTCTCCGCCATGAACTTCATCATACAGGTACCCACGTTGGTTGTGAACATGGCGTCTGTGGTTGCTGTACCGTGCTTTTGAATGGCGAAGCCGTGCGTTCTTGCTTAATGTTTGCTGCGCAAGCCGATGGCATGGTTGTGACGACCATTGAGGGTATGGCTGGTACGAATAGTGATCTACACCCCATTCAGAAAGCTTTCCAGGAAAAACATGGCCTACAATGTGGATTCTGTACACCTGGTATTATCATGACAGTTCATGCCATGCTCCATGAGAATCCCAACCCCAGTGATGAAGAGATACGTCATGAACTCTCAGGTAATATTTGTCGTTGTACTGGCTATCAAAATATTGTTGAAGCAGTCAAGCTAGCTGCCATGCGATTAGGTGAACAGAAGATGGAGGTGGAGTGATGGCTACTCGTTGGTTTGGCGCATCCATTCCAAGAAATGAAGATCCTCGATTGCTTCGAGGAAAAGGCAGCTACGTCGACGATATCGATTTACCTGAACAATTGCATGCCGCAGTTTTGCGCAGTACACATGCGCGTGCACGAATCTTGAATATTGATGCGAGTGCTGCACGCGAACTACCGGGCGTGCATCTCGTGCTCACTGCATCAGACCTTGGTGAAGTGCTTGAGCCTTCTCCTTTGCTTGTGCCACATGACGCATTGACCCAGCCACGCACACAACTTCCATTGGCTCTGGGTGAGGTGCGCTATGTTGGTGAAGCTGTGGCCTTTGTAGTAGCAGATGATCGTTATATTGCTGAAGATGCGCTCGATCTGATCGATGTTGAGTATGAACCATTACCCGTCATACATACCATGGAGATTGCTGTCGCTGAAGATGCACCTTTAGTTCACCAGGATGTGCCAGGTAATGTTGCAGCACATCTCATTCAGACAGTAGGCGATCCAGATGCAATTTTTAGCAATGCGCCATTTGTGCTTCGCGAGACGCTATTGATGGACCGTGGTGCTGCAATGCCGATGGAATGTAGAGGGGTTCTGGCACGCTTCGATGCGCATGAAGAAATGCTTACATGTTGGATATCGACTCAGGGCCCTATTCCTATCCGCAATGGTCTCGCAGCAATCTTTCACTTGCCTGAGCATAAAGTTCGCGTAATAGCACCCGACGTTGGAGGAGGTTTCGGAACAAAGATCATGATGTTCTATCCTGAAGAGGTCTTGACTCCCTTTGCTGCCATTCACCTGGGCAGACCGATTAAATGGATCGAGGATAGGCGCGAACACTTTATCTCAGCTAACCAGGAACGTAGCCAATTGCATGAGGTAGAATATGCTTTTGATGATCAGGGTGTCCTGCTAGCGGTCCGTGATAACTTTATACATGATACAGGCGCTTATACGCCCTATGGTATCATCGTACCAATTATTACTGCATGTACTCTACCAGGTCCATATCGCTTAAAGAATTATTTTAGTGAATTTAAAGTAATATACACCAACAAAGTTCCTGTCAGCCCCTATCGCGGTGCAGGCAGACCACATGCAGTCTTTGTGATGGAACGCATCATGGATCGCATAGCAAGTGAATTACAATTGGATCGCACTGAGGTGCGTTCACGTAACTTCATTCATCCCGATGAATTTCCCTGGGATGTAGGGTTAATCTATCAGGATGGTGGACCTACAAGATATGATAGTGGGAGTTACCAGGCTGGACTGGATAAACTAAAAATGCTACTGGACTATGATAACTTTCCTATGAAACAGGCTGAGGCTCTCAAGGAAGGTCGTTATCTGGGCCTTGGCATCGCTTATTACGTAGAAGGTACAGGAATTGGCCCATACGAGGGTGCACAGGTACGGGTGGAGTCAGATGGCCGTGTCTTTGCCTCAACTGGAGTAACCTCACAGGGGCAGGCTCACTATACAACCTTTGCACAGATTGTTGCTGACCAGCTTGGTGTTCATCCACAAGATGTGATGGTGACTACAGGTGATTCACAGGCATTTTATTGGGGTGTTGGTACCTATGCAAGCCGGGCTGCGACCATTGCTGGCTCAGCTATGCATCTTGCGGCTGTCAAGGTGCGTGAGCAGGCAAAAAAAGTTGCCGCAGATCTCTTCGAGGCTGCGCCGGAAGATATCGAACTAGCCGACGGCAAGGTCTTTGTTAAGGATGCTCCTCACCGTTCACTCACACTCGGCCAAGTTGCTATCTCTGCTAACCCCTTGCGCTATGCATATGGTGAGAATGCGCGTAATTTGATGTCTATGAAGTTGACTAGTTCTCGTTCAGGTCCAGCTTTACCACCTGAACGAGGTACTCCCGGATTAGAGGCGAGTGAATTTTATAGCCCACCCCATGGTAGTTTTGCTAGTGGAGTTCATGGAGCTATCATTGAGGTTGATCCAAAAATTGGAATGGTTACGTTTGTCAAATATGTTGCTGTCCATGATTGTGGACGCATTATTAATCCAATGATAGTTGAGGGGCAAGTGCACGGCGGAGTTGCGCAAGGTATTGGTGGAGCTTTTTTTGAAAGACTTGTCTACAATGAAGAAGGACAACTTACCAACGCAAGTTTTATGGATTATTTAATACCCACGGCAGCCGAGATCCCAACAATTGTGGTTGACCATCTTGAGACCCCTTCACCGCTCAATCCTTTAGGAGTGAAAGGAGCGGGCGAAGCAGGCGTTATTCCAGTTCCAGCTCTCTTTGCTTCGGCCATCGACAATGCACTTTCAACATTTGGGATCAGAATACGAGAAATGCCTCTACATCCGTGCAGGTTATATGAACTTTTAGAGGAGTCGCTGGGACTAAAAGGACAATAAGAAATCACCCAAAGATACTACTCTTTTACTGAAGAGTAGACATGCAGGCAAGTGATATGTAATACTCAGCCTACTAGCATATTTTTGCCATTTGTGGAGGAATTCTTGATGTCCTCAGTATATCCACCCTTTGGAGGCCCACCTGTTCAACTTTGCCTGCGTTGTGGAACGCCTTTGCCTTCTAACGTAGTTACTTGTGTGAATTGTGGTACATATAACCCTGTAGCCCAGGCTGGAACATTTTCTGATCAGAGGCAATTTCAGTGGGGAGGTTCACAACAACAGGCTTCTTTTAACGCTGGACAGTATTCAGGTACACAATTGGGACAACCATTTAGAACTCCATCACAATATAATCAA
>DATMNR010000292.1:0-6164 GCA_035568795.1 Ktedonobacteraceae bacterium | reverse complement strand
CGTCGGCATTCGTTTCCGTCCCGCTGGACGCATTTATTATTTTGATCCTCAAGGGGGATCATATTCAACGGGGCAGTACGTTATTGTAGAAACAAGCAGGGGAGTAGAAGCAGGACGAGTAGTCATAGCCTCGAAAAAGTTGGCGGAAAGAGAGTTAAGCGACCCTTTAAAGCCTGTACTCCGTTTAGCAAATGAAGAAGAGTTGCGCATGATGCTCTCCTTCAAAAGCAAAGAAAAAGAGGCGCTTGTCCAGTGTGCTCAGCAGGTTCAACAGCACAATTTGCCGATGAAATTAGTCGAGGCCGAGTATACCTATGATGGAAGCCGTTTAACCTTTTATTTCACAGCTGACGAACGTGTTGATTTCCGTGCATTAGTGCGTGATCTGGCAGCCAATTTTCGTACACGTATTGAATTGCGCCAAATTGGAGCGCGCGATCAGGCAAAGCTTCAAGGCGGAGTAGGAATGTGTGGTAAGACATTATGCTGTAGTTCGTGGATAAGCGATTTTGGTGTTGTCTCGATTAAGATGGCGAAGGAGCAGGATTTACCTCTCAACCCTTCAAAGATTTCAGGTGTATGCGGTCGCCTACTCTGTTGTCTCGCATATGAAAACGACAACTATATCCAGGCCAAACAAAATATGCCCCAGATGGGCACGTTGCTGGATACACCTGGTGGACAGGGCAAAGTTGTCTCGATCAATGTTCCAAAAGAATCGGTTGAGGTAATGCTTGAAAGTGGTGTTATCGTCCAGGTTCCTGTAAATGACCAGGTATCAGGTGACGTATGTGGGTCATGTGACTCTAAAGGTGGCTGCAGCAGGGGAGGGTGTGGTAGTGGTGGAGGTGGTTGCTCCAAGGGCGGTGGTGGGTGCTCTAAAGGTGGAGGCGGCTGCTCCAAGGGCGGTGGTGGGTGCGGATCCTGTGGTATTGTGCAGCAAAAGGCATCAGGTTCAAAAACACTCCAGGATTGATGATCGGATTGGCCAAAGTGAGTAAGAATAGAATCCGCATTTCTGCCGCGGATAGGGAGGTGCACGTATGTCATCTGAACAAGGCGATTCGAATGCCATATGGGGAGAAGGTCCTCATGCAAGCTCGCAGGATCAGCAACCCGATAGTTCTTCCACAACCGTAACACCTGATAATCAGGGACTCGTAATTCCGCCCATCGAACACGATGAAGTTGAACCACCGCAAGACACTCGCTTTTCTGGTAAGGATAGATTTAGCCAGATAATACGCAGGTTCTCTCCCATACTAGTGCCTTTACCATTTGCAATTCTGATCTTCCTCTTCACGCTGCCATTCACACTGAAAGGCCAGTCGTTTTTACCACCCTTGCCTTTAGCTGTACTACTCATTGCTCTTGTAATTATGCAAGGAACTCTGCTCTATTATGCAGGCTCAAATGACACATACTGGACCCTATTCGTCATCATTGGCTATGCACTCTTCTTAGTAGTTGGAACGCTCGCAATCTTTGGTTTCGGTGCCAGCCTCATTGTGCTGGTCATCTTCCTTATTATAGGTACGTTACTGGCTCGTCGTTCAATTCTTCAAGTACCTGAAGGTTCTGTTGACATCGTCATGATGTATGGTAGATATGCGCGTACGCTCTACCCTGGCCCCAATCTGAAAATGCCGCTTGAAAAAGTAGGTAAACGAGTAAATACAAAGGAAACAACGTGGACATGTCCTGAACAGGTCGTGAAGATTTCGCGAGACGAGGATGTCAAACTCATAGCGACAATCTCTTACAAGCTGTTGCCAGAAGATGCCCATCTCGCAGCTCTGCAAGTAGATAATTGGGAAGACTCTTTGCAGAAACTGTTCGTGTCAACTATACAGAATGTGATCAACGAGTTGACTCCATCCGATTTCATGAACGTACCGCATGGGACGCATCCGCAAACATCGGTAGATATCAACTCAATAGATACAGCAACCATAACACGTTGGGATCGTGTCAATGATATAGTGGCGAAACGCGTCCAGGATCAGGTAGAAAAATGGGGCGTACAGATTAATTATGTGCGCATTCAGGATGTTACATTGATACCTCACCTGTCTTCGAGCGTGAATCCTCCGTGGCGACAGGCGCCGGTGGATGTTGGTATGACGCGCGGCGGATATCCAACCGTAGCTCAACCACAACAAGCGCAGATCATAGCAAAACCTGTAGAAAGCCAGCCAGCTCAAATGGTTATTTCGCCCTCCTCCCCATATCCTCCTGCGCCGGTTTCGGCTGTATCCATCGAGATGCTCAAAGACTCGTATGAGGCAGTGCGATCTGGTCGATTGAGAGATCCTCAGACCATTCGTGATATTGCAGCTCGTTTCGAAGCTCTCGCACATGATCCCAACATCGATGTCGATGCCATGAAAGCAGCACAAATCCTGTATAACCGCGCCTGGATCTACGAGAAGAAAACCAATGAGAATAGTCGTGTATCAGTTCCTGCTGATACAGCTGTTCAATCGGATAGACATGAGCATGGTCACGCGAATGACAACATCTATACCGGTGGTTAGCACATCAGATAGTATGTATAGAGGTATTGCATGCCTTTTCAAATGTGGATGAATGGTGTATTTTACTGCGATTTCGAGGGCACTGTAAAGTCGTGGTGGTATCGCTATGCAAAGAAATAGAGCTTCTTTGCAGTCGCACATCACGTCACAAGATCAATCCGAGCTATCCATCACCCAGGCGCCTCATCCTAAGAATACGCTGAATGATATGAGCGGTGATCGCTTCCTCTATTTTACCAAAAGTGTGTTGAGCACTTCCTATCCAAGCCTGTATAGCCACGAATTGCGTAAAAAACATGGAGCGAATAAACCACCCCAGCTTATGGCGCTGTTGATCGAATTCTTCACAAAAACAGGCATGTCGGTTCTCGATCCATTTGCAGGAGTAGGAGGCACACTTATAGGAGCCTCAATTGCTACACCTGGCGCCCGTAGATGTGTAGGTGTCGAGATCAATCAACAGTGGACAGATATCTACACTCGTGTACTGAAAGAGAACCCTGGTCTGCTGCCACAGGCCATGATTCAGGGAGATTGTATAGAAACCATGGATCATATGTTAGCACACGAAAGCATTCTTGATATTCACGGGTGCGAAGTGATTGCAGAAGAAAAAGAAACTGTTTTTGACTTCATCGTGATGGATCCGCCCTATAATATCCATTTAGAGCAGACAATGAGTGGCAATGGGGGTAAACGCTATGCGGAGAAATATGCTAACAGGCGTAGTGACTATAATATGCGATCTGATAATGAGTCCGACCTGGCAAATCTTGCAACCTACGATGGCTACCTCGATGCTATGAGTGAAGTCTTTCAGCGCTGTTATCGCCTGTTACGCCCTGGACGCTATATGGCAATTATTGTGCGCAATGCCTATCAGCATGCAGAATATATGTTTACACATGTAGATCTGGCGCGGCGAGCAGGGTCGGTAGGATTTATTCCTAAGGGGGAAATCATCTGGTATCAGGCTGGAACAAAGCTAAGACCATATGGGTATCCCTATAGCTATGTTCCCAACATCGCGCATCAGAATATCGTGATCTTGCAACGTCCACGATCAGACAATTCAAAGAACCCCAAAGCCTCTCATTGAAACTTCCTACCCGAACTTATGACAACCCTCGCTCTTCAAGCCAGCTTAAAATTCTATCAGCTACTCTTTGCCAGCCAGTTTCTAACGTCATATCGTGAGCCATGTCGTCGAAAATCTCGGCCTGGGTTCGATAGGCCCGAGCGCTCGGCTTAAACTCCTTTGGAGAGAAAATAGTGTCGTTAGCAGCACCCACATCGAGCATAGGCGTTTTCACTCGGCTCGGACGGGGAAGATTGAAAAGCATCATGTCCAGGAAGCTCGGTATGACTCATTTTTGAATGCGCTGGTGATAGCATCTGACCTTTGCTTCGTGCACGTCTGCCGAGATAAATGCCTCGCGCGTGAGTTCCGGTATCACCGCTATTGGATATAGTCTCAGAGTCGCACTGGCCTTTAGGAAGGCGATGGGATGCCCGCGCTGCAATGCTCAAGGTTGTGCGTATTACGCCTCCTGGATGGACCAGTGCCAGTAAGACTGCCGCAGGTATCTTCGGGTCCGACTCAAGGTACTTCTGCACGACGAGGCTGCCCATCGAATGTCCGTTCAGTATCGGGGATTCCTCACATCGCTCGACAACCTGTCCCACATCTGAGACATACTGCCTAATTCCTGTCCAGCGCAGTCGATCCGCCCCCTCACTTTTACCATGGCCGCGGAGGTCTAAGGCGTGTGAACGATAACCATGCTCTGCAAAATAAGGCAAAGGTTTTCTTCCCGGCACCAGGCTCCATGCCAGGCCCATGGATGAAGAGCAGAGGTGTCGCGTGAGCGGATTGAGGGTTGCCTTCCGGTTGACTGCTGTGCAGCTCCGGGTGCATTTTTGCCACCTCTCGGTTTTATTTTTATCGCGGCAAATAAGGGGAGCGCAGATCCCGCATCTTGACTGAAGCCCGGCTGTCGTCCTGAGCACAGCGAAGGATCTCACACGCCGGGAACAGAGATCCTTCTGATTGAACCTGAATATGCGAGACTATTATATTTCGTAGTTTTCTGCAAATAGCGCCTCTCGACCATTTCCCCATGAACGTCCATCCTGCTTTTTTGCGAGCCGCAAATACCCTACTTTTGCCCCTGCGTGATTGAATGGAACAAGATAAACCTTTTCTAAGTCACGGAAATAAACAGCGTAGTAGTCTATTTCTGATGCTGTATAGAGCCGTCTTGTTTTGTGAACAGTGTAGCAATTCCAAATAACCGCGTTCTCTTTGTCGTGATAGCGTCCCACTTTACATTGAATACGCCAAAACTTGCCCTCAGCATCTTCAATGACTAAATCAAATCGTTGTACCCCAATGGGAACGAGAACGACATAGCCGCAGGCGGTAAGTCGCGCAATAACAGCCTGCTCGCCGACAACACCAACTTCTGAGTCGTTCAACGTGATTTTCGTTTTTGGATGAAGAAGACCCATGATACTTTCCCCTTCGTGACGGCGTAGTTGAAGGCAGGAAGGGCGTTTGCTCGCTTCCCACCTCTTGTCCCTACCTGATCGAACTTGCTGCATGCCCGTTGCCACTGACCGGTTGCCGCCTGAAACGTCCGGCGAGTGAGAGGAAATCATTCAGAAAATCGCGCGCTTGCTCATCTTCAACGTACATTTGACTGTTGCCTATGGGAATGACCAACTCACCCTGAACGGTCACATACATACGAAACGAACCTACAAACTCCAGCCGATTGCCGACGGTTGGTACGATGGTACCTTGCATTTTGTTCTTCACTGTAGTCATATATCATATATGACTACGCTCTATATAGAGTATATACGACTAAGTGCTTGCACGTCAAGATATAATGGGGATAAACGCTCATGGGAAAGCGCAAAATGAGATTGCGATTGAAAATACGGGAACGGGCAGAAGCACAAGGACTCGACCGCGCAAAATTGGCGCGCCGTGCTGATGTGACCTATCAGACGGTACACAACATGTGGAACAATTCCTATGCCAATGTTTCGATTGCTACCCTGGAAAAGTTAGCTCAGGCTCTAAACTGTGATGTGAGCGATCTATACGAGCGTGTTGACGATTGATTGGAGTTATTTTCTCACATTCCCACGCACTTAAAATGCGGAATAAAAGTCCATGTTCGGATATATTTGTCCATATTTTTGTTAAGACAGGTCTCGCTACTCCAAACAAAAGGCAATCTCCCTTGAGGTCAAGGCGTTCGGCAACTTGCTAGGGGGCGCTTGATCCTTGATTGAGCACAAAATCTAACGCCACTTTGATCTTTTGGTAAGTGGAGTCAATGTGCTCGGGTACCACCTTGATATCAGCGATGACCGGCATGAAGTTTGTATCGCCATTCCATCGAGGAACTATATGAAAATGCATATGATCGGCGAAACCTGCCCCTGCCACCTTCCCTTCGTTGACGCCCATATTAAAGCCATCAGGTTTCATAACCACGCGCAATGCTCGTAATGCTAACTGTACCTGAGCCATCAATTCGGTAAGTGTTGCGACATTAAGGCCCTCAATGCTTGCAACATGCTGATAAGGAGCGATCATCAAATGTCCATTAT
>DATMNR010000291.1:0-5057 GCA_035568795.1 Ktedonobacteraceae bacterium | reverse complement strand
CATCATTCGCACTTCGCTATTCTGCATACAAGCATTAAAATATAGATTTTGTTACGTTTCAATATAGGCATCCACTCATTACTGGGAGTGTAGAAGGCTTTTGCCCTCTGTCCGGAGTGCAAGGGTGTCCCTCGCTTCATTCTCATCCTGCGGGCTGCAGGCCCGCAAATAGAATCATGAGTGGATCTCACAATAAGAGTAAAATCACGATGTGAGTATAGCAAAACGTGATTAGTTCGTCTATAGTCCATGACTTGCTTACTCAACGCATAATTTGGCAGCATGGCTTTACAGGCAAAGCCATGCTGCCAAATTATGCGTTGAGTAATACTTTTTAGTTAAGAGCTATTTTATCAATTCAGCGACAAACTGGTTGAAAACATGCGTATGGTGATCAATATCCTCTTGAGTATGCTGGATTGAAACAGTCCACTGATCATCGAAGCCAGGAGGGAATAGGATTCCACGATTTGCAAGGAAAAGCCAATAAGCATACGAAACATCCATGTCAATCTCCCACCATGCACGATAATTTCGTGCGCGTTCAAAACGAAACATTGCGCAACCCTTCGCGCCAATCTGGGCAACATGCATCGGCAAATCAAACTCCTCGATGATTCCTACATAAGACTCACCAAGTTGTTTCGAAAGTCCATTGGCATGCTCATGAGCTTCTGGAGTAAAGAGTTGTGTTAGTGTAACCAATCCCGCAAGCATCGACATAGGATTGCCATTAAAAGTACCAAGGTGCAATACTTCATTGTGGTTAATGCGACGCATAATCTCTTCCCGCCCACCGAAAGCGCCGATCGGCATACCACCGCCAATTGACTTCGCCAGGCAGATCAAGTCCGGCTCTACAGGATAGATTTCCGTGACACCTCCTGGTGCAACAGTTACACCTGTTTTTACCTCGTCGAAGATGAGCAATACCCCATGCTTGCGTGTGATATCCCGCACGCTTTGAAGATAACCCTCATCGGGCAGCATGATACCAACATTCATTAACACAGCCTCGGTAATGACTGCTGCCACTTCGCCTTTATGCTCACTAAGGATACGATCTAAAACTTCAGGTTCGTTGTAAGGAGCAATAATGGTGTTTCCCTTGACATCAGAAGGAATTCCTTTTGAAGCTGGTACTGTATGTGGTCGTTCTGCTGGACCAGCAGCCTCAATAGAAGGCTTGGTACTCATCATGACTGTATCATGATGGCCATGATATGAGCCTTCGATCTTCACTATCTTATCCCGACCAGCATGCGCGCGCGCCAGCCGGATCGCATCCATCGTCGCTTCTGTTCCAGAATTACAGAAACGCACTTGCTCAATTGGCGCAAACCGCCGCACCATCTCTTCTGCTAAATACACTGTATCAGGGCAGGGTAACGAATAGAGACTACCTTTGCCAAGCTGGTCACGCAAAGCCTCTACCAATAATGGATGTGAATGACCAACGAGCAAACTTCCAAAAGCTAGATGAAAATCGACATACTCATTCCCATCGATATCCCAGATACGACTCCCTACTGCACGATCTACGAAAAGAGGATACGGCGGGATTGCCTGAAAGGAACTGGAAACACCCATCGGCAATGAAGATTCTGCGCGTTTGTGGATTTTTTGCGAACCAGGAGTTCGGCTACGAAATTCCGCTTCCTCACGGACAACGATCTCTTCTACATGCTTACGATTAATTGTGATTGGTTCCCGAAGCATAAAAGCTCCTTTCTTGGTATAAGAGGAACAAGACAACAATACACTACTGCACTCAGAAACGCTTCTCTCATAGCAAGTGCGACACATGTATCTGAATGAAAGGAAGTTTCAGGTTGCTTAGAAAGACTGCTATACTACTCGTAGGCAAACACATACTTTGCCTGACATACACAATTATAACCTGAAGCTGGAGATTAAGCAATTATTCGGAGCAAAAATAACAAATTATTACGAATTCCATCGATAATTACTCAATTATCGATGGAATTCGTAATAATTCATTCCTAAGAGCTACGCTGCACTTGCTCGTTTGCTGTTAATGTGGGAGCAGATGAAACAGCGGGTTTACCAGTAGTAGGTTTACGCGTAATCCAGGCAAAAATGCCCCCCGCAATAAGCAGATAAAGTGCGTAAATCAGACCCTGAAGAACTGTCGGAGCTTCGGCGTAACCGAGGAATGTATGAAGCATATCGCCAAGTGTGCTATCTTCAGAAAGTATGTGGGCGGTATTCCACAGTGGTGTGGAGCCGAACGTTATCCAACCTAACTGCTGCATATTCTGAACAGCGTCGCCGAGTAGCCCTGCGGCAAAAAAAAGGAGAAGTATACCCATGATTCGGAAAAAGATGCGAAAGTCGAGTCGATAACCTAGACGATAGATCATCACGCACAAACCTATCGATGCCAGCAGACCCAAAAAAGCGCCGATCAATAGCAGCAAAGCATTCGTTCGGAATGCAAAAGCTAATGTAAAGACCGCTGTTTCTAGTCCCTCGCGGCCAACGGTAGAAAAAGCTAAGAGGCCAAGCGCAAATGCAGAACCTGATGCACTTGCTTTAGCAGTAATCTCGCGTTTCAAAGAGCGGCTATGTTTCTGCATCCAGAAAGTCATAGAAGTAAGGAGAATTACGGCTACAAGATAAGTTATCGTCTCGAAAATAGTCTGGAACGTGGTGCCAACATAGTCATGTACAGTTACATAAAGAGCAGTACCACCCAGCAATGAAGCGGCTATCGCCAGAATGACACCAATCCATACAGCACGAGCCATTTCCATCTGATCCAATTGACGTAGTGCGGCAAAGAGGATACTTACAATCAGGCTAGCTTCAAGCCCTTCGCGGAGGAAAAGTACAAATGTTGCTATCATGTACGACCTTCTTGGTGTAATATTTGTGAATTAGTGACTTTCCAATTCCTACTAAATCACTCAGATATTAGCATACCCTAATATGGAAAGTCAAGATCAATAAATTCACAATATCACAAAAAAGTCACACATTTTAAGTTATTACCCAGATATTACTTGCTACTGCCTTACTGATGCAAACCTCACGGTCCTCAACGAGCAACCTAAAATTCTCTTCCTGCAGATCAACGGAATCCTTTTCGTCCTCTTTAGCTAGAACTGCTAATTGGGTTCCTGGAGTCAGGCCCTTGTCATGCAGGTACAGAATTAATGCTTCCTCATCCTCAACTACCTCTGAGATCAGAAGAATATTAGCCTTATCATGAATTGTCAACGTGGATAGACGCACAGCACCTTGATCTTTTAAATATGTGCGTGCATTCGCAACCGAACCGGGGATAGGGTTACCGTGAGGACAGGTTGTAGGATAATTCAAGCTGGCTATCACACGATCTTCTACTGCTCCAGAGATAAAATGCTCTAGACGACAGGCCTCTTCGTGTACCTGGTGCCATTGCATACCCAACATATCAACTAGAAAACGCTCTGTAAGACGATGTCTTCGTAAGACTGCTTCAGCCGCCTTATTTCCCGCCTCAGTGAGTGTCACCTGGCGCTTAGCATCCATCTCAATATATCCGTCCCGCACAAGACGTTTCAACATTTCGGTCACGGTTGGCGCTGAGACATGGAACTTTTCCGCCAGCCGGGCGCCAATCACTACTTCGTCTTCTGCGCTCATGTTGTAAATTGTCTCCAGATATTCTTCAACTGTTGCGCTCAACGACTCTTCAGTTTTCATGGCGCTGCTCCCTGCTTAGTATCTAATCTGACTAATTTACTAGGATTTTAGCACCGATCAATTTCAACAGTCAAGAATCTTCAGATGAAAGCATTTGAGTATGTTGTGGCGACAAGCTTTTGATGTGTTAATATTGACCTTAAACACTGGAACCTATTCAATCTTCCTGTTATGATGTATATAGAGTATCTGATTGTTCTCGCATCTTTTTTCCTATTCACAAACAATCAGTGCTGGACTGCCATACAGGCATATTTACAATTTAGACCGAAAGGAACACCCATGTATAAAAAGATACTCGTAGGCTTTCTTTTATGTACTTTATTGACCACTATGCTTGCTGCCTGTGCAATCTATGACGAAGCCAATGTTCCCCAGGGACCTCAGGCCCATATGGCTGGAGCAAGCTTCATTCAAAGCTCGGTGAATGTCAAAAAGGGCCAAATGCTCACCTTGGTCGATGATTCATCAGCAGAGCACATTATCAAAAATGGTACCTGGAATGGGAACACGCCTCAACCCAAGACTGAACCTGGTGCACCTACCGTTGATGTCACTTTCAATGGCAATGATAGCGCCGCCATTGGACCTTTCAACACGGCTGGTACATTCCAACTTTACTGTACTATTCATCCAGGCATGAATTTAACCGTCAACGTCCAATAACTTGAGCTAACGCTATTTATATCTATACTACCCAAACGCCAAACGAGATATCTGGCCTATAAAGATTGCACTCCCTCAGCCAGATATCTCGTTTGGCGTTTGGAATTCTTCCCCAGTCTTTGTACATGACTGTTTGTTCAGTACAAGACCTATTCTTTTTCCGTTATCGTTTATTTTAATGATACATCGATCATTACGATCTATAGTACTTTTATGGTAGCTTTGCTAAAGATAAGGTAGCAAAGAGATAGTGCCATGCTATACTGATCCAGATAATTCTCAATAACTCTCTATAAACAGACATATGAAAGTGGTCTTCAACTTATGTCATCCAATCAGAATAAAACCAATACGCCTTTTAATCTTATTGTAAAATGCTGCGCTATCTTTTTCCTTTTTTTCATCAGCATTCTCATCGTTGCTTGTAGTAGTAACGGCACAAGTCAACTTAATCCTGGGACTCCCGTTGTCACCGTCACAATTAAGCTGGGACAAGACGTCGGCTCACCAACTCCAACGCTCAGTCCATATTATTGTGGCGGCTGGGCAACCGATACTTCACCACCGTTCACCTCAACAAGCACCGTCAACATTTTTGGCAAATTCACACATACTGCAACTATTGACGGTAATAGTAACCCAGAAGGTGTTGGAGGCGCTACAGCTACCGCAACAATACT
>DATMNR010000290.1:0-6324 GCA_035568795.1 Ktedonobacteraceae bacterium | reverse complement strand
CCTCCCGCAAAGTAATCGCCACCCTGCCGGTAGGCAATGATGACTTCATCACTCTTATGATGGCCTGTGCCAGTCGAAGTATGCCTCGCGACCTTAACAAATCCTTCAAGTAGAATATGAAGAGTCTCACGTGAAGGACGTCCTCCCTGATCGTTTTCTGCGAAAAGAGGTTCATCTCTAGCATACTGTTTTATGGGTGTTTGCATGATAAGAGAGTGTATATCGGCATCAGAAACTCCTTGGAAAAGGGACAAGCGTTTCAAGATTGATTTCAGCGAACGGGCATTATTGACCTTATCAAAATAAAGTTGTACATCAGGCACAAGCTCCATTAAGCGTTGCATCACTTGTTCAGGCACCTGTAATACTATGGTGGGAGCTTGAGCACGTGCCGTAATTTTATATGGAAGACCCGTGAGCATTCCATCCTCTCCTACGTGCTCACCATGGTTGAGAATTGCAATTGGGAATGTTGTATCTTCCATTTCGTCGGCAAAGAGAGCAAGACGACCTTCAACAATAAGAAATAAATCGCGCCCGTAATCACCTTCACGAATTGATACATCTCCAGGGGCCAGGAATCGTATTGCGGAAGAGGCGATGATGTGCAACAGATAATTCTCTGGCACATATTGTGGATCACGTAAAAAACGCTGCTCGCGTAAACGGCTGATGAGATGATGCAGAGTCCAACCTGAGGGAATGCTTTGTGCAATTCGATTGGGATCTACTTTACTTTCCCAGGAAGCACCTAGACGCTGCTTCAGTGAGAGCATCAGCAAATCACGATGGTTATCTACAGGACAGACAGGAACGCAAGAACCACACATAATACATTCATGCGTAAAACGCTCAACTTCCGCCGAGACATTTTGTGAAATAGAGGCAATATTTAGATCCGCGATATTGACTAAAGTAGACATGGGTATTGGACAGGCGCTCATGCAGCGATCACAACCAATACACATATCAATTTCAAAATGTATGCGCTGTTCGGTAAGTTTTTCCACGTCGCTACGGTGCATCATACCGCCAACAGGTCGGAGGGACTGCCCGACGTCACTATTTGAAGCGGTTGTTTCTGCGTATGGTGTGGTATATTCCCAGCTTATCTTGCCTGGTAAGGCAGAACCAGATGTTTCTTGAGCAGGCTTTTTAAATGCGGGAATGCTTGAGTGAGATGTGGTACTTCCCCATTTCTCCTCTTCTTCCTCCGGGGTTGGGGTGGGAATGTCAGTACCTTGAAAAGTGTTGGTGGATGATGTTTCACCCACGAGATAAGAAAAGTAAAGCAACGTATTTCCAATAACAATTCGGTCCTCATGCGAGAGATGGTAGGGATTGTTGATCTTGACTTTGTTGACAAAAACTCCATAGCTACTATCTAGATCGCGCACATAAAAGCCATCTAGGGCGTTAAATATCTCCGCATGTCTGCGCGAAGCTGCCTCATCATCGAGAACTATGTCGTTCTGTTTGCCTCGCCCAATTGTCAAGCGCCTTTCATGTTCAATCGCAATGATCTCTGGCTTGTTATTCTGGCTTACCACCACGAGCGTTGGTGATTCTTGAAGAGTAGCTATTGCAGCATCGGGAATGAAACGGGAGATGCTGGCATCCAGTTGATCTCCTTGAACGTGTGAGAATGCAATGTTCGGTATCTTTAGTGATGAAATGCCGTTGTTAGCTGGTTGTTGACGCAGTTCGAATCTAAATTGCACGTCGCCAATGCGTACCTGGTCGAGATTACGCAGAGAGTAAAGGCTATCATGCTCCACACGAGCATTATTCACGTATGTGCCGTTAGAACTACCTTTGTCACGTAGCACATAATTGCCGTTGAGAAACATAATCTCGCATTGTAAACGAGATACTGAACTATGTTCGATTACGAATGAGGATCCCTTTTGTCGCCCAATTGTAACCACCTTGCTACGTTCGTTCAATCCGAGATCTGTTTCATGAACGGTCACGTTTACTCTGGGATGTGGTATTGGTACCAGATACGCTCGTATAGACGCACCCAACTTCTCTAATGATGTCGACACATCTTCCTGCGATCCTTGAGGCTGCGCTGTATATGATTGCCATGTGTGTGTACTTTCATCGTGACCTGTTTCCACAACATCTAACACCGCAGGTGGAACACCTTGTTTGTGAAGCCATTCGTCCAAATTGAAGTCTTGAGCAAAGAGATGATTGGAGACTGATGTCAAATTGACTTTATGATCAATAGCCCGTTTGAAAGCCAGCGCGTTTTTACGATCTCCCAGGAAGAGAATACCCAGAGGAATTCCATTGTGAAGTATCACCTTGCGGTAGTTGCGAGGTTGGGGATCAGCTACGATCTCTCGCAAACCCTGTACATTTGTGGGTAGATGTGTCAGTCCCACTGATACAAAATCTAACCCGTACATAAATGTGGCGTTGTAATAGTTGCTTTGCTGAGGTGCTCTGGTGTGTGCGTCGAACTTTCCCAGCATACCATAAGCTGCCTTGCGTGCCTGTTCGATAGCAGGGTACCATTGTCCAAGCACTCTTGTACGCCCAGTTATCATATCAGTTGACTCGATCACATCACCCGCAGCGTAAACATGCGGCACACTTGTGTGCATGGAGTTATCAACTTTAACCCCACGTCCGCAGACGATGCCGCTCGCTTGAATAAAATCAACTAAAGGCTCGATACCGATAGCAATTAAAACCATATCACAGGGAATATGAGCGCCAGTGGTAGTGATTACTTCGGACACCTGTCCTTTTCGTCCGACGATCTCTGCTATCTCTTCACCTGTACGCACATCTATGCCGTCGTGCCGTTCTTCTGAAAGAACGAGGTCGGAAGCAATCGGATCAAGTACCTCTGACCAAAGTATGTGCTGGCGAAGAAGATGTGTAACCTGGTACCCACGATGGTTGAGCGTTTCAGCACTCTCGAGTGCCAGTGTACCACTGCCACAGATAACAATCCGCTTTGCACTTCCAAGCTGTCGCATAATTTCCTGGTAGTCAGCAATAGTACGTAACGTTGAGACTCCAGCCAGATTAAGGCCAGGACAAGAAAGATGTTTTGGACGAGCGCCGTTTGCCAGTAATAGCTTGTGGTATCCAAGGCGTTGTCGATTATCGAGTTGGACAAAATTCTGAACTGTGTTAACGCCAATAGCGCGTCCTTGAACAAAACGAATTCTCTGTTCCTGGTAAAACGTACTTGGACGCGCCCAAAGCTTCTGCTCGTTCAACTTTCCGCCAAGGTAATCCTTGAGTGCGGGACGATAATAAACTGGATATGGGTCGTCAGCAACGATTGTGATTGAACTCGTCGGGTCATCAGATCGTAAAATCTCAGCAGCGGTTATACCTGTGATCCCGTTGCCAATAATCAGATAAGATAACTGTGTATTCATTGTTTCCTTTATGTTTTACGTAGCATCCCTAAAACGTGGGGTTGCTGCAAGTAAACTACGTAACTGGCTGATACATCACTCCATATTACTATGTCAAGCGATATCAATGTGTTTTATGGTACTGTTGTACTGAAAAAACAATGTGTTTCAAAAGAACTTCATGTAGGGTACGCTTTTACCTGCATATCTGTATATTGGTTTGTTGAGCATCACTATCCCTCATTCTTATCCAGGACAGTTCTGTATGCATGCGCCATTCGTGAAACCGAGGTCATAGGGTTAAGTTCAAACACAACACGTTTCCCTACCTGGCCTCTTTCCTCAAAGCCAGCCTGCTTTAGGATAGTGATACCTTCTACAGTTGCCCCCATTGAGTAAAACCTGGCAATTGTTATGCCCTGTGCTGCCAATACCTGCAAGAAATTCAAGTAGCCACGTATGATACGTAATCCGTAATCACACCTTTTGCTTTTATCTACATCTGATGTTGTTACCATACTCAAAATGATGCATTCAAAAGGATTTATGGAAGTATACAGAAGTATATCGTCAGCACCAATTTCCCATTCTCTGATTTCTCCGTTTATCCATCGCTTGATTGTGCTGTGTGTTACTGGAAGTACAATCAAGAATGCTACTATTCGACCCCTATCTCTAAGAATGAAATTGGTATCAGGATTTTTACTTAGCCAGGTATGGTATGTAGGAACCCCATAGGGGGCATTACCGTTCAGCAAGAGTGTGGCTAATTCGTACTCTTCATCTAAATCGTCCCAGGTAGCTTTCATGAATATTGGTCTTGCTTCCTCCTCATCCAGCACATAATTTAGTCTTTCATTTGCCAATCTCTCGATCTGATGTTTTGAATAGAAACCTCGTTTTTTCCCAGGTGGTGTAATCCGCTTAATCTTTCCAGTTTCGATGAGATAATAGAAGGCGCCAACATCCATGTCTAAATACTGCCTTGCTTCCCCTGAAGTGTAAAAGTGTTTCATACGTTTCTCCCTGTACGTTTACCCCTGATGCCAGGATATGTAAATCTACCTTTCTACAGGTTTCAAGGAAGTAGTGCCTTTCGAGAGCTTTTTGTTACATACCATTATCCTGTAATAGCACAATCGGATATGAAAATATGGGTTGAGAAATTATGGAGCAGTTCACCCACAAATCCTATTGTGAGCTTAATTGATTGACAAGGCTTCGAAGCTAACTCTAAACTACCTCTCAAGAGAGATAATCCACACATCAGGTAACCACAATTCAAGGTGCCTCACCGGGAGGTGATTACGGACATACGAGGGGCAGTTACGACGACAACTTTTGCACAAGTTATTAAACAGGCGCGCAGTCATGACGAAGAGGCGGTGGTAGCACTCTATCAACGTGCTCTCCCCGTTATCTATCGTTATGCCCTGGCCCGGCTGGGCCGTCCTGACCTGGTGGAGGATGTTGTTTCCGAGGTATTCTTAGTCATGGTGGAATCCATCGATGAGTTACGTACCGAGCAGGAAGCAGGTTTTTATGCCTGGCTCCTTCAGATAGCACAGGGCAAAATCTCTAGAGCGCTTCGGCACGTGACACGAAATGAGAGAAAACAAATCCCTCTACCAGATAACCTGACGTCAGATCAATATAACTCGATAGAGCTTGTTGCAACAGATCTGGTAAGCAATCCAGTGGATTTGCACGAATGGAGAGAGACATTAGAAGAAGTGGGGCTGGCCATGGGTAATCTGAGTGCTGAACAGCAGGTAATCGTGATTGGTCGCTTCCTGGCAGGTCAGAAGATTGAAGACCTTGCTCAAGCTTTAGGTAAACAGCCAGGGGCGGTGCGAATATTGCAATTTCGCGCACTGAATACGCTAGCGAAGCATCTGGGGCTGACGCGTGGATCACAGCGCAAGCGGAAAGGAGAGCGGGTATGAATCCCGAAGAATACCTGGATCGCTTGATCGAGCTTCACGAACAAGGCGAGTTGCATGTACCTGCAATCAATGACGATTTCGCTTCCAGTCTGGTTGCAGCAGAGACGCTAGTACAACTTAAGGAAATTAGTATCCCATATGAATTCGCCAATAACCTGGAGCTTTCAATTCGCGCACATGCGCACAATTTGAAGGAACAGAATCGCGGGAATATCTCAATTGCACAATCTCACATTTTGAGCGATCAGAATCGTCGGACTAACCCGCCAGTACGATCTCACAGTCCAGTCGATCCACATCCGCATTTCAAACGTCGTGCCTGGATTACTTTTCTGAGAGTAGCTGCTGTGTTAATAATTGCTGGCGTTGGTATACTGACAGCCTCAGCGCGATCTCAACCAGGCGATGCTCTCTATGGCTTAAGTCAAGCCGAAAAACAGTTTGCTCTCACATTTGCTGGTGCCCCACAAAACCATGCCAATCTTCAAATTGATCAGTTACGAAATGCAATTGTTGATCTAAAAACAGCAGTAAATGAAGGTCGTGACGATGGTACCATCAGGCTGGCTATTGATACCGTAGCAGCAAAAACAAGTGATAGCCAAAGGGCAGTTGCTGCTTTGCAAATGGATTCAATGCGTGACGAAGCTCAGCGATCTCTTTCTAGCGCACTTGCAGAGGAGGAGCAGATATTATATGCACTACTGAACAATGTGGATTGGCCAGTAAGACTGGCTTTTACGCAGCAGTTGGGCACCTTAGGTGAACCAGTGCCAACTGTGACAAATGTCGTAGTACACACACAAAACAATGGAACTTTTTTGATCACACTTAGTGGTACACACTTTGCATCTCAAGCCCAATTAATGATTGATGGGCTACAAAATGGAAAGGTGAGCCAGAGCACCCCGACACAACTGATAGCTTTCTACAGTAACACCGTGTCATATTCTGTTGCATACGCAATAGGTGTAATGAATCCTGATGGGACA
>DATMNR010000289.1:0-2068 GCA_035568795.1 Ktedonobacteraceae bacterium | reverse complement strand
AGGGGATAATCGACAAAGGCACTGGAGATTACATGTCCATCTTCGGCTGCGAAAAGAGCAGCCTTAACGCCTGTAGTTCCAAGATCTATGCCCAGCAATGCTTGCATAATCGTGCTCCTCTTATTGTTTATGACGTGAAATTATTCGATCTGTATATGCCTTATCCAGACCCATTGCTTCATAGACGATTCGATAGCCCTCGACAGCATCAGAATGTGACCGAGCATCTGCAAGAGCCTTGCGATCAATCTTACGTGCCATATCATCGATAAACTCCCACTGGAGTACTGAGCGATGCACAGCAGCTACCTGATCCTCAGTGTATGGATAGAGATCATAACCAATTCGCTGGCCTAGAGCACCATAGTTCACATCTTGTAGTGTCATCGCAAGTTCGAGGGATTGCATGAAAAAGGCTGCACCCACCATGTTATCATCATCAAACGTTCCCCAGCCGGAGTTTGCATGTTGATGCCCAAGCTTGCCTTCACTATAGAGCAGCGCCGCGTATTCAGCAAGATTCTCACCATTCATAATTAAGTGTTGCCAGTCCATATTGACAAGCAGACGTGATGTATCAACGCCCAGACGACGAACGCGGTCGATCGTATACAACGTGGCAGAAATATTCCGCATCAAAATATTCATGGCGGGTTCGCTATTTTTATGCTCCAGAAAAATAGTAACTCCTTTGGATGCGGCATACGCGACTATTTCACCGATGCCGCTAACAAACCAATCCCATGTTTGGATATAGTCACGTTGAAAATTGTAATTGTAGCCTTCAGCGCCTGGCCAGATAATAAAATGAGCACCAAGAGAAGCAGAAAGATCCACACCACGTTTGAGCGTCTCGATACCCCTTTGTCTTAGCGCCGGGTCGGGATTGATAAAGGCACCTAATTTATACGTTGCATCGGTGTGAAGGCCAGCGGCGATGCAATAAATATCCATTGGCCCCAGGGCTGATTGAATCGCTTCTACATTCTCTTCATTGATCTCGCCCGGATAATGGTATTCTAGTCCATCTACCAGGTCAGCTAATCCAGAAACAACACGCTGTGTACGTGCCACCATATCTTCGTTTACCGTCTCCGGATGATAACCGCCAGGTACAAAACGTGTAGCATTGGGACCAAACGCCCAGATGCCAACACTATTTTTTATTCGTGTGTTGTTCAACTTTTGCTCCTTTGCTCAGTGCGAATTGAAATAGCTCTTTTCATTATTCTACAACTTATAGCTGAAATTTGTTGATGACATTGCAATGAAGAGGCAACACTTTTTTATGCTCTCTTAATAGCCTTTTAGACACAACTTAGGTAAACTACTATGGGGTTTCGTATTTCACCAAATGCATGTTAAGAAGGAGGCTAGCAGAGAGTATGGATATGAGAACTGTACTAATCGCTATTCTGGTTTTCGTCTTAATCGGTATATTTGGTCTTGTTATTCTCTCTAGAAAAAGCCGCAAACTGAGCATTAGCATCGTCGCCACGGTCACAAAAATAGAGGTTGAAGCAACTTCTTTAAGTAGTGGATGGGTTGTAACAGCACTATGGTCAGATCATCAGACTGGTCAAACCATGTGGTTTCGTAGTCACCGTCTCCAATTTCCTCCACGGTTACCAATCGGTGGGTCTGTTAATGTTGATATTGACCCTAGAAATCCAACGCATTATCACATGGATCTTTGAGATTATCTCATGCTTTTCAATTGAGAGTAACTCTCCATTTTCATCAACATATTGAAAAAGTTCCAAACCTGGTAAGGACTGACATCGTTTCCTTTCATCTTGACAGTAGAAAAATTATGATGGGTTTTACTGGTTAGAGTGGAAAATTCCCAGCCAGGATCTCATGATCTTCACATATCAATATGAATGTAATGTAATTCGGGAAGTGCTCAATTAAGATGCACGGCGCCTTGTTGCGAGTTTGCCCATTGAGACAAAGAGTGCACTGACATCTTTGATCATTTTATCCAAAGTATAATTTAATTCATACCAGGCTCGCCAACCATTTACTCGCCAGGGAGGAGGAGTTCCTTGCACATGCTGTGGTATAG
>DATMNR010000288.1:0-6560 GCA_035568795.1 Ktedonobacteraceae bacterium | reverse complement strand
ACGGAAATGATTTTGAACGGCTTTCATCCCCCGGATACATACGGGACCTATCACCGCGGTTGGGTAAATGATGTGATTCTCGCTGCTTATTGCTCTTGTCTGCGTTTTCTGCGCTCCTCTTCCAGGTCAGTCACAGTACCTTCAACAATGCGATCATTGACATCCTGGTCTCTGAAACTATCGAAAGGGTAACGCGGAGGAAAGCCTCGCTGCATCCGATTTACTTCAGTAAAGACATGAGTGACACCGGTACTCAAATTAAATACAAATAAAAGCAGTGCAAGCCCGGCCCACACTCCAAGGCCGACAAGTAAGGTGCCAAAGAAACCGACAACGCCATTGATAATACTTTCATAGATGACTGCTGCCAGAATGAGTATATAAAAAAAGCGTACAAGCACTCTCAGAAGCCAGTGTATAAACCAGAACACAGCTTTCACTGGATCGGCAGGCATTTCCCAACGCGGTATTAGCTCGCGTTTCGGTCTCAGGTATCTCACTACGTCTCCTTGGAGTTCCCTCTTAAGAAACAGATGCACGCTCAGACATCGCGTAACAAAAGTATCTTCTTAACATATATTGTATCAGTCTTGTATTACATACGCTAGGGTCTCTCATGAGGTTGCAAGAGAAATGCCTGGTTTACCTTCTGTCGTTTGAAGGAACAACGGCTGTGTATTTTGATCTCTGATATTTTCTAGATGAAATGTCCCGTAAGCTACATTCAGTGGCATTGTCGTAAAAGACTTTGCGGTTATAGTCATTGATGATGGAGTATTGGCGCTTTTGGTAAGGGGGAAAGTCACTATGAGTTGATCACCCGCTCGTATAGACGTTGAGATACATTGGCTAGAAACGGCTGTCTTGCCATCCAATAGCGCCGTCATGGCATATGTGTAGGTAGTACGATAATCTGCTATAGCAGAACGTATATAACTCCAACGTGTAGCAAACCAGAATGAGTTATCAAAGCTGAACTGTTGAACCTGCTTATCAAGTAGTTGCAAATGATGCACAAAAGCTTCATGCGAAGGAGCCAACTTTGAAGCAGCAATAGGCTGAACAATATAGAGTTGGAATGGCACTCCCCCAAGGCGTTCTGGGTGGCTAACCAACGTGGCTCTAGCGAAGTGGCTCAGCAATGCTATCGACAATGTATCGTAAGGTCCTATAAGCAACGCAGCGGGTCCAGCAGTAGCACTCGGTAAAACAAGACAGCGTGAAGCATCGAAGAGCGTTGAAGGTGTATGCATCTGTTCAGCAAGATAGTCAAGAGAGGTTTGTGTATACTGATCTGTAGCAATATACACATGGTTGAGATTATGCAACCTAGCTAGCTGATCAGCCTGGTTCAGTGCATCCTCTAAAGAATTTAGCGTATTATAACCATATCCATGCAGATTGTTACCGTTGGCTTCGTCAATCAACGTTGCAGTACTTCCTAGTAATTGCGCAACAATTACAAGACATGTAATTGTATAAACTCCGTAGTGTGCGGTATTCCACACCCATCGCCGCCTTCGAAACCAGTTTGCTAGCGAGGAGAGCAAAATCCCGATAATGATAAATGGGCCTGGCAAGACCATGAGCAGATAGTAGGGGAATACTGGCACAGAGTGATGTGAAAGAATCATTATTGGCACGATTTGCCATGTTAGTAGTAAAAAGTAACCGCACCGCCCGGGAGTCGCATGAAAATCAGTCCACAAAGTATTCACTCTTCGCAATGAACTCCATAAAGGGTGACGAGAACTTCTACTCTCCTCATATACACCACTATCCCTCTTCTGCATTTGTGAGGAAGAGATTACTTTCATTGCAATGAATACCAACCCACATAGTATTAAGATAACCATGGATGGACGTAACCATTCGAGCAAGGGAACAAGTTCATACTCGAGCGTATGTGTATTCGTTGGAATGTTAGCGTAGGGATTTAAAAAAAGTGCATAATAGTTGAGTGCTGTCAGATCAAAGTGAGAATGGAGATTTGATGTTTGGAAGAGGATCTTCAGATCACCAAATTTTATAGAAATCTCCCAGAGCAGATAGGTAGAGAAGAGAAGCAGGAGAAATATAAGACCCAGAGCCAGATCTCTTAAACGTACTGTACCTGGAGAAAGCAAAAACGCCACAAGCAATAGCGATGATAAAATAATTGTAGTCTCATGTAATTGGACGAGTATTCCTAACAATATCAGCGCGGGGATAAGCCAACCCTTTCGACGATCGACTACACCCCAGAAAAGAACAAAAATAAAAAGCACCACAAATGGTGCGATCATGTTTTGTTGCCATATGAAGCGACTATAATGCAATGGCTCCGCGGCTGTGGCATAGAGCAGTGATGCGATGATCGCCCCGATTCTTCCATAATAACGACGCACAAATATATAGGTTAGTAGAACTGCGATGACATTAAGGAGTCCTACAAAAATTGCGCCCCATAATGGATTGGAGCTAAAAGCAGCAGGGATCATAAGCAGGTAAATCACTGCTGGAGGATTCACTATTCGAATAGAGGCAATATTGCTGGTAGCAGGAATTAGTCCATGGTTAATTGCATCTCTGGCCATGCGGAAAACCATGGCCTGATCCGCATCAAACTCAGTAGTAGTAAGTTGATAAAAACGCAAGAAAGCAGCTATGCAAAGAATTGGAAAGATTTCCCATATACAAAACCAGGTAACCAACTTACTCAGGAAGGCTCTTCTTTTTGGATAGATTCCCTTAGCAGTTTGTATTGAATCGAAATACGTGTTTGACATTCCATTACCAGAAGGGTTCGCCCTCATTACAGTTATTCTTCAGTAGGAAAAAGTACAATTTGCGCCTAAAAAGAAAGTTTGTTCGTTAAAGATTTTTTCACTGCTTCGAAACTTGCCGTGATCACATCTCCCCGTTTGAGCTGAGGGATACCCGTCTGGCTGTCCTTGAGTAGATTGCCGGTCAGAATACCAACAACCTGTTCTTCGCGCTTGATGACACCACGCTTGACAAGCTTGCGAACGCCCGCTAAAGTAGCAGCAGAAGCAGGCTCACAGCCGATGCCAGAGCGATCAATTACTGTTTTGGCTGCCAGTATTTCTTCGTCGGTGACTTCCTCAACAATTCCATTTGACTCTTCAATTACAAGGCGCGCTCGTGAATAACTAACTGGATCACCGATCTTGATGGCAGTTGCTATGGTCTGTGCCTGAACATGCTCCCTATGACTAAAACCACTCATGTAACTCCGAAAGAAAGGATTAGCTCCTGAAGCTTGAATCGAGGCGATACGAGGCACACGAGCAATCAAACCAAGTCGATGTGCTTGTCGAAAAGCTTTACCAATGGCTGAGGTGTTACCTAGATTGCCTGCAGGCAATACAAGCCAGTCGGGGGCCTTCCATTCGAGCTGTTGTAACAGCTCGAATCCAATAGCTTTCTGCCCTTCGATACGAAAAGGGTTGAGCGAATTAAGCAAATAAATACCCAGATCTTTGCAAACTTGTTCAACTAAACGCATCGCATCATCGAAATCACCCTCGATCTGGATAGTAGTGGCACCATAAGCCAGTGATTGTGCTAGCTTTCCTGCTGCAACATTAGTTGCAGGTAAGAAAACGATACCTGGCAGCCCAAGTTGTGCGGCATACGACGCTAATGAAGCCGAGGTATTCCCTGTCGAAGCACAAGCAACAGCACGCGCTCCAAGGAGATTGGCCATTGTTACTCCAACTGTCATACCGCGATCTTTAAAACTTCCTGTCGGATTTTCACCCTCGTGCTTCAGATAGAGGTAGTCCAGCTCTGCGTACTGACCAATGCGCCGGTGCCCTGACCGATGATTGCCACAATTTTCTCTCCCAACAGGATACAGACCAGTATTTCCTTCCGGACGACTTACGATGAATTTTTCAGGAACGGGCAAGATCAATTCGCGATATCGCCATACACCGCTGGAGTTGGGTAAGTGTTCATGGGCATTAACAGACCATGCGATAGATTGCGAGGCACGTTCTTTAAAGAGCTGTCGCCAATGAACTCCAGCAAAGACATTAACATCGCTTTCAGAAGTTTTGCGAGTTTCAATTTCCTTCTGTGACGCAGGTTCCTGTTTCAATGGATAGTGAATTGTTGTTTCTACATCAAGGACGCCACCACAATCGCAGCGATAACGAGGTTGATCGCTTATGCCTGGATAAGGAGAGGCACATTCAACACAACGCAGTTCAATAACGGTTGCTAATCGTTTCAGTGCGCTACTTTTTGATCGATCAGGCTGTAGATCAATAGAAGTCTCCCCCATAGTGGGTATTGAAATCCTTTCATGTTCGGAAAGATGTGGTTTTAAGGTAGAGCATTGGATGGAAAGTCATAATTACTTTGTTTTCGCTTTTTACTTCTACTCGTAGATATTACTCTTGCTCCAACCTGATCTGCGCGTAAAATCAAGCCAGTTCCATCCACACCTGCTGAACGCGCGGTTTCGCGCATTGCCCGCAATATCGCCTGAAAATTAGAACTTGCAAGAGCAATCAGTGATGAACCACCACCTGAAAGGCTCGCTCCATACGCTCCTGCATCAAGTGCTGCTTGAATAATATCTGGCATAGCGGGAAAGAGCGCCAGGCGGTAAGGCTGGTGCAGGCGATCTTGCATAGCTTCACCAATAAGTTCATAGTGGCCCGTCTGTAATGCAGTTAAAAAAAGCGCAACGCGCCCTGTATTGAAGGTGACATCATTCCTGGAATATTCTGTGGGGAGCAACTTCCTGCCCGTTACAGTATCCATTGGAAACGAGGGTGTAAAAATGATCGCCTTCAATGCATCAGGGAAACGCGTTTTCACAGCTCGGATCTCACCATAAACAGTTGTAGTTGCAACCAGTCCGCCTAGTAATGCCGGAGCAACATTATCGGGATGATTGCCAGCTTCAGATTCTACCGCAGGGGCAAGGAGTTCCTCTTTCGGCACTGCTAAACCTTTGATGCGCAAAAGCTCATTTGCTGCAATCAAACCACCTACGACAGCAGTCGCGCTGCTACCCAGTCCACAACCAGGCGGGATAGCTATAGTCATACGAATTTTTACAGAGGGCGGTTCAGCTTGCTTGCGTTGAAAGAGTAACGCAAAAGCCTGGAAGAACAAGTTATCTGGTCCAGTTGAAAGCTTATCTCCCAGCTCACCCTGCACTTCGATTTGTGGAGTCCAGGGATCGCCTTCAATTATTTCAACATCGAAACGATTATAAAGTTGGAGCGCGAGTCCAAGGGTGTCAAATCCAGGTCCTAAATTTGCCGATGTTGCAGGTATTAAGACAGCTACTGAGACGGGTAGCGGTACAAGTACCAATGTGAGTATCCTTTACTATGATGCATCTCTAATCATACAGACAGAGCCAATATTTGCTATTGGGAGCGAAGCAGTTCTATTTTAACAGGTTTGCTGCTAAATGTAACCCCATGAATGGACTAAACGAAGGCTTCTCTCAAGCAAGCTTTACTTGCTCTTACGAAAGTGAATTAAATTTCGAGAAGAAGCATTCCTTCATGCATGTATATTTTGCGCCTGCTCGAGAGAGTTCGCTTTTCATGACACACAAACTGTTCACTGGGTAGATAGACGAGGATGCGCCAGCTACTCTACTATGTAGTAGGCGCTGCAATTGTTGTTGGGCATCAGGTGTAAGAGGTTGCTTAATACGTGCAAGTGTAAGGTGAGGGGAGAATGGTCGCTTTTCAACCTCAAAACCCCGTAATTCAAGCTCTCTAGAAAGTACACGATGCACTTGTTGAAGCGGTGATCCTTGTACTTTGCCTGATGGCAGGTCTTCAACGCCCATCCAAATCAAACGAGGTTGTTGGGGTGAACCGAAGATACCCAGCCCGGTGAGACGATACTCAAAAGGTGTAGCCTTGTGAGATGCCTCCTCAGCAGCATCAATAGCCTTTACTAATTGTTCATCGCTCAATTCACCAAGAAAGGCCAGAGTAATATGGATTCCTTGAGGATTCACCCAACGCAAGTCAGGTAATTCTTTTGAAATCTGGCCTATGATTTCACCAAGAAAACGCTGAAGTGCTTCATTCAATTCGAGCGCAATAAAAGTTCGTGTCATTCCGCAAACAACAATGCATCAAGTTCTGGACCATCTATTGTTTCGACCTCAATCAGATGCTCTGAAATGGTAATGAGTTTATCCTTCTTCTCGTTCAGAATGCTCAATGCAGTTTCGTAAGCTTGTTCAACAAGCAATGAAATCTCCGTGTCAATCCTGGCAGCAGTTTCAGCGCTGATGGGGGAAGTATTATCAGAATCAGCTTTGAGCGAAATAAGGCCTAGAGGACTCATACCAAATTCACATACCATACGCCGGGCTATATTCGTCACATACTCGATATCCTGGCTCGCTCCTGTTGTAATATCGCCAAAGACGATCTCCTCCGAAGCACGTCCACCCATGGCTCCAGCCATTTTGGCAAGCAACTCTGACTTGCGCATGAGATAGCGATCCTCGGCTGGCGCCTGTACTGTAATGCCAAGAGCCATGCCTCGTGATATAGCAGTTACTTTGT
>DATMNR010000287.1:0-11473 GCA_035568795.1 Ktedonobacteraceae bacterium | reverse complement strand
TCCAATAGTGGCAATAGATGTAACTGCCACGTAGGCCACAAAGTCAAATACCGTGGGAGTCGCCAGGATAAAAGCACACACCACCGACAGAATGATAGCATTGCGTGGTGTGCGACCCCTGTTCAGACTATGCCATAGATTATGTCCGGGAACAGCGCCGTCACGCGAGAAGGCATAGATCATACGCGAATTCGACGTGACCGACGACATGCTGCAGAAGAATTGTGCAACGAATATCACGGCGAACAAAAGCGTACCCAGTATAAAACTGAGACGGCTTTCGAGGATGAACAGTACTGGATTGACAAAGCTGTACGATGCAGCAATGTCTGGCGCTGCTGCCAACAGACCCATGAGCAGTGCATAGCCCGCAACAGCAGACACAACCACAGACATAACCACACCCCAAGGCGCTCGAGTTGCTGCTCCGATTGTCTCCTCGGTCATATGGGCTGATGCATCATAACCGGTGTAGGTGTATTGCGCTAACAGCAAACTTAACAGGAAAGCATACCAGAGTGGAAAACCGGTCAGGTTGTAAACCTGATTAATCGAAAAAAGCGTACTTGCGCTGGTAAGTCCTTGGACAGCAGAACCATGCACCTGCACAGCAGGTGATACTCCGCCAGCACCAGGATTGAACTGCAATCCAATGATTGTTGCACCTAATACACCAACCACAATCAAAACCACGCCTACAATATGCCACCAGACACTGACATCATTCAGGAAAGCCACAAGACGCACGCCGAATATATTAAGCGAGGCAACCAAAACCAGGATAATGGCATAGAACAAGAGGGTTACCCATTGCGTTGCCGGATCAATACCAGCCACACTGCCAGGAGTCGCGGGAATAGAAGGAAACCAGGCATGCATCAACACATCGAGAGTAACGGCACAACCGTAAGCGATACCTGCGGTGATCGCAATCTGGCCAATCAGGTTAAACCATCCGGTATACCAGCCCCAGGCAGGTCCGCCACGCCCGCGGAATCCAAGCTTGGAAGACCAGTAGTAGAGACCGCCAGCGGTAGGAAAAGCGGACGCCAGTTCAGCCATACCCAGCGCGACGATGACTACGAAGATAGTCACCAGAGGCCAGCCTATAGAGGCGGCACCATAACCTACTGTCGACGGGATCAGGTAAAAGAGTGTAACACATCCACTCAGGATTGAGATGATCGTAAATGAAATTGCGAAGTTGGAAAATCCACCCATAGCACGAAAGAGTTCCTGTGCATAGCCCATACCATGCAGTTGTTTCATATCGTGCGCGATGAGTTCATCCTTGGACGAAGGTTTCGAATCACTCAAGAGACACCTCCTAATAAATAAAATGAAGTGAGGTTAATAACATGTGAGTACTGCAATTAAACGAAACAATAAAGTCCTTCTACAAAATGCTAATAGATACTCTTCCTCCCTTCTACAAGAAGACATCTTAAAAAGCTCCAATTATAAAAAAATCCTAAAGTTTGATACCAATATCCCTATTGTGCATTAACTTGAGCTTCCCGTCAAGCCTATATGAACCATTTCTGCTAGCAAACTGGTAAACACGAAAAGATGGTTTCCGCTTTTTATACTCGTCGATGTACATTCCTAGACAACCATTGATTGACGAAAACATCCAATACCCTTACAATCAAAGTGGTCTGAATGAAGTGAGACGCCACGCATCATCCAGGCAAAGGAGATTTTAATATGGTTGATGGCTCCATCAGGCATGATGCGAATCAAGATAATCCCAATGCTATTATCGAACCTGACATGTTAGGAGTGCTAAGTAGCACCCGTTGGGTAGTAGAGCATGCCAGTAATGCCTGGATTAATAAAGAACGGGTAACTCAAGTTTGCCATCATTTACTCACCCAGTACTCTCCCACGCTCGAACCCGTTTGGTACGATCGTTTTCATTTTCATGATGGAACCGAACGCACTGTCAACTGGTTATTGGTACTCGATGCTTTGAACTTCTGCTTCTGGGGAGAAAAAGGTAAACCCCGCTGGCGGATCGATTACAAAGGCGAAATCCTCGACGGTTATTGGGCCGAGGCAGCCTCGCTAACGCGAGCCGTAGAAGAGGGCATTACGTTGTGGGATGCCGAATATCTCAGCACTATGAGTCGTGAAGACCTGGCATACGTTTTTCGTCCTACTCGAGGAGCAGGTGGTTCGGCTGGTGAAATGATTCCTCTTTTTGATGCACGCTTAGCGCACGTGCATGAGGTAGGACGTGTTCTCGTAGAACGATATGCTGGACAATTCGCACATGCTATTGAAAAGGCTCAAGGTAGCGCGGTCAACCTGGCGTTACTGCTGACAGAAGAATTTACCTCTTTTCGCGATGTTGCAGTCTATCATACTAAGGATGTTCGTTTCCTCAAACGTGCTCAAATTTGTGTTGCCGATCTTCACGGAGCATTTGGTGGAAAGCGTTGGGGCGCTTTTACTGATCTTGATAAACTCACCATATTTGCGGATTATAAGCTGCCTCAGGTCCTGCGTCACTTTGGAGTACTGGCATATGCTCCTGGACTGGCTCAACGCATCGATAATCAGGAACTTCTCCAATCTGGAGGAGAGGAGGAAGTAGAATTGCGGGCTGCAACAATCTGGGCCTGTGAGCTACTCAGGCGTGAAATGTCACATATATCTGGATATTCTGTAACGGCAGTTGAGGTCGATCAACTATTATGGCATCTTGGTCAAAAATCGGCAGAAATGCGCCCATATCACCGTACAAGAACAATCTATTATTAAGTGCTGATTATACATCATTTAGGCTTTGTGCCATCCTGAGCAGACCGCTTTGTCATCCTGAGCGTAGCGCAGGATCTCTCTCCAACCTATAAAGGATATCTATGCAACTAGATACGTTACTTGCATCATTAGAACACCCACCTATATCAATGCATCATCTTGACGAACTGAGCCAACACATCGAAATTACAGCGTTGGCCTATGACTCACGGTTGGTCAAACCCGGAGGATTGTACATTGCGGTCCCTGGAACACATACCGATGGGCGTCGTTATCTAGCCGATGCTGCACAACATGGAGCACTTGCAGCGCTTGGCCCACGCATTGATGTGAATGACCTGCCACTACCATATATAGAGGTAGATGATGTACGCATAGCGCTGGCAAATCTAGCCTGTGCCTTTTACGGCAACCCCACGGCTCAACTTAGTACTATTGGTGTTACTGGCACCGACGGGAAAACCACAACATGTAATCTCATAAGCGCTCTGCTAGATACAGCCGAGAAGTCCAACGGGCTAATGACAACAGCCAACTTTAAGTTGCATGGACAAGAATGGGAGAATACTACCCGTCAAAGCACATTAGAGGCGCTTGAAATTCAACAGATGCTTCGCAGGATGGTAGAAGCTGACGTGAAATACGCAATCATAGAAGCAACTTCTCATGGACTCGAACTGCAACGTGTACGCGGCTGTGCTTTTGATATCGGCGTGGTTACAAATATAACACACGAACATCTAGATTTTCATGGGACAATTGAGAACTATCGTCGCGCAAAAGCGCGACTCTTTGAAATGCTCGATCCGTCACGTGACAAGGGTCTGGGAATCAAATCAGTTGCTATACTCAATCGAGATGATGTATCGTATGAAATATTGATACCATATTGCAGCGTTCCAGTGCTTGACTATGGTATCGACAAATCAGCAACGATACGAGCAGTGGACGTCCAGCTTGATGCAACGAGCACCCATTTTCGTGCCATCCTACCCAATGCTGAAATCAACATCGAAACACACCTGGTAGGTCAATTCAACGTCAGTAATTGCCTCGCAGCGATAGCAACAGCATACGCCGTGGGAGTGAATCCTGTTGCTATAGCACGCGGACTGGCAAGAGTTACAGGTGTTACCGGGCGCATGGAACGTATCGACGTTGGCCAGCCATTTACCGTCATAGTCGATTATGCGCACACACCAGATAGTTTAGAAAAGGTGCTCAGAATTTTACGGCCACTAACCGCGGGTAAATTATTATTGGTTTTTGGCTCAGCTGGTGAGCGAGATGTACAAAAACGTCCTATTATGGGACAAATTGCCGCTCAGTTATCTGATTTTTTCGTTATTACTGATGAGGACCCTCGCGAAGAAAGTCGCGAGCAAATTTTACGCGAGATCGCCATAGGCGCCGAAACCACCGGGAAACACGAGGGGCACGACTTTCTTTGCATTGCAGATCGGACGCAAGCAATCGCAGCAGCCTTTCATCGTGCACAGGCGAAAGATACCGTTCTTCTGGCAGGAAAAGGTCACGAACAGAGTATTATTATAGGTAGAGAAAAAATTCCGTGGGATGATCGTCGAGTGGCGCGCGAACAATTGCATGTACTAATGCGGTGAACGTTACCGTCTATATACATATGACGTTTCAACAAGTGGAGTGCGAAGCGGAGATTCTCCGAATTTCCTTACCAGATGGGGAGCGGTTAGCCGCAAGAATCACCCTTATGTGGAGTTGATATGGATCCAGTTTTGTTTTTGTTGATTTTCATCACCTGCGCTTTTATCAGTCTGTTACTATGCTGGGTAGCAAAGGTATTATTCCCTAAATTTCGCAGTGGTGAATATAAACCTGGTCCTCATCGCTCCGATATGCCAGTCTATCCTGCCAGCGGAAGAGAAATCAAAACCATCGAATTGCCTCTGATTGGAGGTCCAGCATTTACCATTGCTATGGTTATCACTGGAATTTGGGCGGGTTATCTCTTTCATCTTCATAACGATCAATGGAGGCTCCTACTTATTGGCCTGGGAGCAACAGTTGGTTTCATGGTTGTTGGCTTTATCGACGACTGGCACAAAGTTCATAGCAATGAAGGTCTTTCAGAGCGCGCAAAATTTATCAGCGTGCTCCTTGTCTCAATGATTGCAGCTTTCCTCTACTTCTGGCTACTCCCAGCTGGCAAAGAGCCTTATTCTCCCTACTCCGATATTATGGGTGCGGTATTCAAGACCTTGCCATTTACCTGGCTGATCTTTTTAATGCTCATGACTGGCCTGATAGGTAGCGTTACCTCGCTCTCAGTCGATTTTAGTGACGGTCTTGATGGCCTGGCAGGCGGTCTGGTTTTTAGCGCAGCTCTGGCGTTTGGTATCATCGTTACCGGATTTCTTGATACGAACCATCCACAGGGATTGCCTCTCGAGATTTTATCGCTGCTATGTGCAGGCGCTGTACTGGGCTATTTACCATTAAACTGGCCCTCTTCTTGGGCAGCACGTCGTGGCAGCGCTCGTCGCCTCGCAAAAGTTTATATGGGTGACAGTGGTGCTTTAGCCCTTGGCGGCATTCTCTCAATGATTGCCATTTTTTCACGTCAGGAAATACTACTACTCATGATCGGTATGGCATTTGTGCTTGAAGGACTTTCGGCGCTTATTTCAGCACGAGTATTAACACGCTTCTTCCGTAAACGACTGCAGATTTTGAGTTTTGCCAGCAGTCATGAGTTTGTACCACACACAGAATTTCCCTTGCCTTTCCTGGCGACCCCATTGCACCATCATTTCGACCTGCTCGGGTGGAATCGACGTCGTCTAGTCTATGGGGCATGGGCTGTGGGAGCAGGATTCGCCATTTTAGGCGTGGCAAGCGTATTCGCTACAGAGACCTGGGAACGCTATCTTTGCCGTATCTTGATAATAATTTTTGCGGCAATCATCTGGTCAAGTGGCTCATGGTCAAGGAAATATTTTGTTGGCAAACATCCTGCTGAGCGAACTCGTCGGCGCAGGTTAGCTCTTTATTACGGTTACCCCTATCGCTTAATGGGAATATCTCTCTATCATCTCGTAGAGATCATCGAAGCAAACGAGGACGTCATTGAGACACCCGCAGAAGAGCTTGCGCTTTGGCACCGCATGAGCATTTATGATGTACGAGCGATGCTTGGTTTGTATTGTTATCGAGCCGGATATTATCCTGCAGCGCTGGCACAATGGACGCGTATTCCAGAAAGTAACCGTAAGTTGCGCCCAAGCATACAGCATCTGCTTGAAGAGCTGAACAGTCGACTGGCCTTAGAAGAGCAAGAGACACAACCGATGCGGCGAGATCAGATACTTCGTCAGCAGCCAGTCATTACTGGCAATCTGCCACCAGCAGATCTCCCTAATCCACACGAACCTGTTCGGAGCGAAGAAATACGTGAAGGGCATCTAGTGAGTTGGACAGAAGCACACCAACAAACCGACTGGCAGCAAGAGAACTCTTCATCCTACAAGAATAATGATGGACTGTATCCACCGCAGCAAGTGTACCCGAATCAGGTTGTAAAAGTGACCAATGGGCATAATGGACACACGAACAACACTTCCTTAAATGGAGAAGAGCAGCCTCATGGGGCCACGCCACCCGTCGAAAAACAACACTGGCTCGCTCGTATGCTACATATTCCCCAGGCCAAGAACCACTAATGTGCTTGTGTGCAACTGCCCATGATGTACGTTGACCCATCTATTCAGCGTGATGGAACAAGTATTTTGGCCTCTTCCTAATTGCTGGCTAATATGCTATAGTTCCGTTAATGTTCCCTTGATATACTATAATCAATTTCACATGATATGAGTGAGCCAGTAAACAGCCACAAAGCTGCAAAACTGCTACACTTAAACTATGATGAACCCAAGAGCATTCTATCTCACACCAGTCCTATCTGGCATGTACAGAAGAGGTTACAATGCGTTTCTGCTTTATTGTTGAAGAGCAATATCGAAATGATCCTATGCCGATGGTTATCGCGGAACAACTATTACAATGGGGTCACGATGTTGACCTGCTGGAACCACAAACAGCAGTTACCTGTTTGAATGATCTTGCAGAACAAGGCTACGATGCGTACGTCCTCAAATCGCTGGCAGATGGCCCTGGTCTAACTATACTGGAAGCCGCAGAAGCAGTAGGGATCCCGACCATTAATAATTCGCGTTCTATTCGCCTCGTTCGAGACAAAGCGGTAGCGGCAGCATTTGCCCGCGCGCATGGGTTACCTATACCCCCTACTTACTTTGTTGCTCATCCACGCCTGCTCAGGCAAATTCCCATCGAGGATTACCCCCTCGTTGTCAAACCAAGCAATGGAAGTTCCTGCAAAGGCGTTTTCTTGTTGAATAGTCCAGCAGATGTGACCGCTTTAGAAGATGCCGAAACCACCGAGAGTTTCTTTCTTGCACAACGCTACGCAGAAAATACCGGCTTTGATATGAAAGTCTATGTGACAGGTCAAGAAGTCTACGCAGCCGTAGCAAAAAAATCACCCCTGCACCCCGACATGGAAGAGCACTTTATTCCACTAACCCCACAGATTCGCAAGCTGGCTTTGCAGGTTGGTAAGCTTTTTGGTCTTGATATCTACGGACTGGATGTCGTCGAGACGCCCCAGGGACCGGCAATAGTAGATATTAATGACTTTCCAAGTTTTGGGGGAGTGCCAAGGGCAGTCGTACGAGTTTCAGAATACGTGCTACACGCGGCAAAAAGGGCTGAAATGCAACGATTAGCGCGTGTTGAACGAGCACAACGCCATAGACAGGCTTTAATAAGGAGTTAAGTTATGGACATCTGCTTGATAATGGATAACCCAGAAACACCACATCATCCCGTTATAGGAGTAGCGCTACAAAAACTACGTGCAACACATAATGTCAGGCTATTAGATGTGCGTACACTGACAGGTGCTGAAGCTATTGCAGCAGAAGAACAATACCCATTGGCGGATCTCTACTTGCTGAAATCACATGCGCCTCAAGCATTGGCAGTTGCGCACGTGCTTGAGCAGAAAGGCGCACTCGTTGTAAACAGTTGGGCAGCATCTATCGCGTGTCAGGATCGGGTTCTGATGGCACAGCGTATGCACGATGCAAATCTACCCTGGCCTTTCACACGCAGTTTTTCTACACTGGGAAGCTTACTTGCAGACCGTGAAACGCTAGCAAGCCTATCTTTTCCACAGATCATTAAAAGCTACTTTAGCCATAGGGGTGATCTGGTAGATAAGGTAAACAGTATCGATCAATTAGAGGCGCTTGCCCCAGAATGGAGTCAAGAGCCGATCGTCTTGCAAGAATTCGCTGCTGGAGACGGCTGGGATATCAAAATGTGGGTGATCGATCAACAGATCTTCGCAGCTCGTCGACGGACACCCCTGGAGCCAGGCGCATCCAAGGAAGACTTCCCAATATCGCCGGAGGAGTTACCTGCTGCATGGGCGCATATAGCAAAAGAGATTGGACGCGTTTTCAATATGAGACTCTTCGGCATCGATTTATTGATGACTGAGCGTGGTCCTATTATCGTAGATGTCAATGGTTTCCCAGGCTTTCGTGGCGTTCCTGGAGCTGATAATGCCCTGGTAGCTCTCGTAGAACATACAGCGCAGGAAAGAAAGGCTTGAGCATGAGTGTAGATGCATCTGGTGTAAATACCAATTTATCTATAGTAGATCTTCCGGACATCGTTACATTGCTGTACCAACGAGCAGGCCGGCATCTTTTGCCAGGTGCTCAAGGAACTCCAGGGCTGTTTGTTCGCTACTTACGCCGCAAGCCAGCACGGGGTCTCGCAATCATTTACACAGTAGATGAATTAGGACATGCCAATAAAGCGCACTCCAACGATCCTGATCGCTCAGTCAGTCTGACACTCGATGAGCAAGCTCTGGACGGCGCTCGCATTCGTTTCACGAAAGCCCAGGCAGAAGATGCTCCTCTTGAAGTTCAAGAGACAGGCCTGCTACGCGCTGAAGATATTGGTCTCTCGGTGCAGGCATTCCCCGCTGATAGCAGTCTACCCGCATTGGCAGCAAGCTGCGATACAACTCCACATAGTACGCTATTTGAGGCATTGCAATCTGCCGCTCGTGTCCAACTGAACGATGATACCTGGCAGCTTGTTTCTGCCAGAGCAGTACCAGTACGCTACAAACCAGCTAATCGCTGTGTTATTCGCTACCATCTTGCCCTCGAACATGGCAAGGATGATGGAGCAACAACCAGAAACCTGACACTCTTCGGCAAGGTCTATACAGATCCAGAACAAGCGCGCAGCGTACAGGCTTTACAGCAACGTCTCTATGATGAGCAGGCAAGCAAGACCAAAGTTGCTAAAAATATACACAGCGGTGAAGAAACACCTCTAATAGTACAAGGCGGGAGCTCACCACTCCTCCCACGTCCACTTGCTATGATCGAGTCACTTGGACTGACTTTTAATGCTGCTGTACAACCATCGAACTATCACGAGCAATTGTTGACTGGTACTCGCGCACTTCGACCCAAATTGGAGAAAGGCAAAGGAGGCGAGATCGCAGAGTTGGTGATACCAACTGAGGAACTTTGGCTTACTGCCATTGCCCTGGCTCGATTGCATACCAGTACGGTTCATCCTGATGAGAAAGCGCCACGCACAGGGGCAAAAGAAGCGAAACGAGCGCGCGAACGCGCATCCCTGATTGCAGGCCACAATCCAGCACAGGCAGAAGAGGTTCTGAGACTGGCAGACCAGCTAGCAACTCGTTTGGAGATGCTCCAGCCAGATCTCTACAGGCCAGCACACGGTGGCTTTAAGGCCAGTCAGTTGCTCTTCCACAGTCACAAGGTGTTCGTCGTTGACTTTGATGGTTTTTGTCTGGCAGATCCAGCGCTTGATGTCGGTTACTTTCTGGCTTACCTGCGCCCAAGCGGACTTTGGTATCATCTTCCCGGTATGATGCCATGGTTCAAGGCCGCAGCAGAAGTGTTTACTTCTACCTATCGCCTTGCAATGCTCGAGCTTGACGTTACGGAAGAAGCTATCGACGGCATCTTGCAGCGTTCAAAACTTTATGAAGCTGCGCTCTTATTCAAAATTGCAACTCGAAGGGTCAACCGACTCAATAGCCCCCGACCCAAAGAGTTAGCAGCTATGCTAAAGGAGATTTCAGCATGCTTATCAACTTAAAACCGGGAGGCTTTCTATCGTCATGGTTAAATTCCTGTACCGCAATTTAAAAGGCTATCGCTGGCTTGTTGTTGTCGCCATTTTAGTGACATTCTTAACGGTGTTATGTACAATCGCCACTGCTTTTCCACTAAAGTGGATACCGAGCAAGGTTTCCAATCCTGGAAACGACCCATCCTGCGTCTTCCCAGTCCTCGATCCTGTTCTGAATCCCATTCTAGACAAATTTGATATCCCGCTTTTTGACCCATCATTGCAACTGGACCCTAACCAACCGCCTACTCAGCCCCCTTTAACACAATGCCCAATTTCTCCTACTGACTCGAACCCTCAACTGCTAACCAGTCATCATAGTACCAACGGCGTGATCGTCTTCTCAGTGCTGGTGCTGGTGATCTTCGGCTCATTGGCAGCAATTTTGGGTTACCTTGACCTCTACATTGCCGCTATTATTGGACAAAACTTCACAGCAAGGTTACGCAATCAACTCTTCGATCACCTGCAACGCTTATCACTAGACTGGCACGGCACAAAAAAGAAAGGTGATCTTGTCCAGCGCATTACAGGCAATATCGCTGATGTCGAGAAATTCGTTACTGATGGATTGGTAGATATACTATCTGCAACACTGACAATCGTTGGCATCTCAGCCGTGATGTATTTTCTCAGTCCACGATTTACATTGATCTCCCTTGCTATTGCGCCGGCGCTTTTCGTACTCGTCCTCATGTATACAAAAGGTATCAAGGCAGCAACGAAGAAAGCAGCAAAGGCTACCGGGCAGGTCGCTGATGTAGCCACAGAGGATATCAATGCGCTTACGGTGATTAAAGTCTTCACCCGCGAGGAAAAAGAAGCTGTTCGTTTTGGTGAGTACGTCGATACAAGCCGCAGAGCAGGGTTGCGTGCTGGTAGCCTGCAAGCTCAGTTCGCCCCTCTCGTAGGTTTTCTCGTTGCGCTTGGCACCGCTACTATCCTGGGTGTGGGTGGCTTTGTAGCTGCTGGAAATGATTTCAATGTCGGTTTCTTTACGATTCCTCGATCGAGCGTGGATATCGGAACGCTCGTCATATTCCTCATCTTCCTGGGGATGCTTTACCAGCCAATGCGCGATGTTTCGAAGCTCTTAGCGATTGGGAGCACCGCGGGGGCAGCCGTGGAGCGCATTAAAGAAGTGCTAAATCAGGCGCCAGAAGTCTTGGAAAGCGATGTCCCTTACCAGGGACCAACCAAATTGAGAGGTGAAATAACCTTTGACAACGTCGTCTTCGGCTATGCATCGGGGAACCCGGTGTTAAAGGGGATTAATCTGCACATTCCCTCGGGTAAAAAAATCGCTCTGGTGGGACTTTCTGGAGGCGGTAAAACCACGTTGGTCAAGTTAATTCCTCGTTTCTATCAGACTCAGCAAGGATCCGTGAGAATCGACGGGGTTGATAATCGCATGTATCCTCTCAGAGTACTGCGTCAAAATGTGAGCATGGTGCTA
>DATMNR010000286.1:0-3535 GCA_035568795.1 Ktedonobacteraceae bacterium | reverse complement strand
ATTGTGCTACTTTCCAAGCAAAAAGTTACCTTTGTAGATGATAATGTGCGACAGTTGATTGAAGAGAGTATTCAGGCTCGTCGTCTAGAGTTGGAACGCCCCGTCATTGTGCAGTTGCTCGCCAATGTTCGCATACCACGTTTGGCTCTTCAGCCCACTCGTTCCAATATCATGTTACGTGATGAAGAAACATGCCAGTATTGTGGGAAGCGCAGCCGCGAACTGACACTCGATCATGTCATACCACGTTCCCGCGGTGGGCAGAGCACATGGGAAAATCTCGTGGCATCGTGTAAAGCGTGTAATGGTAAAAAAGGCAACCGCCTACCCAAAGAGATCAATATGCGGTTGCTTCGCCAACCTCGCCCGCTCACACAGGAATATGCCGGATTTTTCTTGCTTCGCTATCCCAAGTTGCGTGAGGCGTACGAACAATTCCTGCTCAGCGCCCAGATTGGTAGATCACACAGCCTGAGCGCTTGAACCATGTGATCTGAAGGGTCGCAATGCATTGCGCCCCTGTGAAGGGAGTGCAGAGGGGCGTAGCCCTTTGACGGGGCGCGGGGTGTCCCCGCTAATTACCCTTCTCTCGCCGCTGCAAGCGGCGAAAGAAACAAAACAAAATGTAGGTGGGGTACTAGCCAGAACTCATTTGGACTTGTTTAGTATAGTTGAATCGTTTAATTACTAGAAGGGAATCAAATATTGTCCTGATAGGAGCGAGAATGTTCCTATAGTGCTTGCTTCGCAAGCAAAGGTGGAAAATGCTTAACCAGATAAACGAAATCAGCGACAAATCGCTAACCGACCAGAAATTAGCCCCGGCATACCTCTGTCTGCACGGCCATTTCTATCAACCCCCAAGAGATGACCCATTTACAAACCAGGTTCCAATAGAACCTGCTGCTACCCCCTATGCCAACTTCAACGAAAAAATAACGACTGAGTGCTATCGCCCTAATGCGGATGCAGGAAATTTTGACGCCATCAACTTTGATCTTGGCCCAACATTAGCTAGCTGGCTGGAAAATGCGCATTCCGATGTATACAAACGTATTATCGATGCTGATAAGAAACATAAAGCCATCTATGGAGTCGGGAATGCTATGGCGCAAGCCTATAATCATACTATTCTACCCCTGGCCAAAACGCGAGATAAACGTACGCAAATCCTATGGGGATTAAGCGACTTCCGTCATCGTTATGGGCGTGAAGCGACTGGCATGTGGTTGGCAGAGACCGCTGTAGACATAGAATGCCTTGACTTACTTGCACAACATGGAATTATATATACCGTGCTTGCTCCCTGGCAGGCTGCTACTAGCATAGATCCTTCGGAACCATACCTGGTATCTTTGCCAGGTGGTCGCAGCATAACCGTTTTTTTCTTCAATGCTCCGCTTTCGGGCGGAGTCTCTTTCGATTCCAGCATGACTGATAACGCGGATCTCTTCGCGGAAAGTTACTTACCCGAACATCTTGTACAAAGCAAGCGTGAAGCGGGAGAAGCTCAAATTATTCTTATAGCCACAGATGGTGAACTTTACGGACACCATAAACATTGGCGTGATAAATTCCTGACTCATCTCATTCAAATTGGGGCTCCAGGCTTTAGTTTTGAAGTATGTACATTAGAGCATTACATGCGCATGTATCCTGCAACGAAAGAAGTCATCTTGCGCACTCCTAGTTCCTGGAGTTGTGGGCACGGAGTTGCTCGTTGGGATGTGGGTTGTGAGTGTACTGAGGGAGATAGCAGTTGGAAAGGCGAACTAAATCTTGCTTTGAGAAATCTGACTGAAAAAGGGGATCAACTTTTTGAACGCTGTGCCTCTGAAGCACTAATTGATCCCTGGGCTGCGCGTGATGCATATCTACCTGTTCGCAACGGTTGGGAGACGTTAGAGAGTTTCTGGACTCGATATGGTATACATCAAAGACCCCCCACTGATCAATCACTGGCACAAAGAACGTTAATGTTGCTAGAATCCCAATATTATCAACAATGCAGCTTAACAAGTTGTGGCTTCTTCTTTGAAGACCTGGATCGCATTGAGCCGCGTAACAATATTGCATTTGCTCGCCGAGCCATTAGCCTCATCTGGCAAGCGTTAGATATTGATCTCCAACCAGCATTCGTACATGATTTGCAGAAAGCGAAGAGCGAGCATACCGCGTTGACCGGTGCCGACATGTACCGGCAACTGCCTGTTGTATCTGAAGGTCAGTTGCCACCATTATCACACTAATGTCTAGAAAATCTTGAAATGTAGTGGCACCCCTTCTCATTTCATCTCGCCTGACCCGTAGGGTAGCTGCCTTTCGTTCTGCCTGACTGCGAAGCAGTAGCCGTGCAGCGGCGTTGGCAGAACGGGCAAGAACAGTGCAGCGGCGTTGGCGAGATGAAATGAGAAGGGGTGCCATGTTACACTTAGTACATCGCGATCTGCGTATTCCAGTCTGTATTCGCATACACCCAGGCTGCATCATTTTCTTGCATGTTAACGCAGCCATGACTACCGTTGCCCGCGAAGGATTCGTCACCGCCAACGTCATAATGAGGGAACTGTGTGCCAGGGCCAAAGTTCACCCGCCACCAGGCATCATGGACGAAGAAGCCACCCCAATGGTACAGAATTGCATAATGAATGGGAGTAGGTGGATACCAGAAAGGTGAACTAGGGGGATCTGACGATTTGAACTCATCAGGAGATTTCCGATCTTGGACTGTCCAGACTCCTGGTAGCGCCGGACGCTCTACTCGACCTGTTGTTACCTGAAATGATCGTATCAGCTTGCCATCCTTGTAGACGCGCATGGCTTGCTCAACCTGTGAGATCATCAAGACCATACCATGTTGCAGGCTTGGATAATGCTGCATCATTTCCATATCCGTAGCATGCACCTGGTTGTACGGTGTCTTATCACTATAGTCCTGCTCCAACATATGCAGGTTGAAAAATTCGTTATTCTCCTCATCGACCACTGCCTGATAATCTGAAGGTAGATAGGCCCAACCCAATTCTCTATTCAACCAGTAGCCAATGCCAGGTAAAGTGTATCCTGCGGTAAGAATATAGTTATTTCCATCGAATTTATCGTGGTATGCGTGTGCATTTCCCCACGTATTGGCTTCGTGGTCAAGCGCGTTGATGAGGTAGTGAGAAGCACCTTGCACAAGGTCATCATGCATCGATGCAATGTCCGCGTCGATTTTTTGCGATATGGCCAGGAAACTAGTAATGGTAGAGGCATTTTTCATTGCAGCCTGGTCTGCATTATAAAGCGGCTGGTAAGGGCTGGCATCCATACCGTAGGTTTTTAACAGAGCCAACTGAGATTTGAATTCGCCAAGCTTGGCCGTGCTGACAAACGGGATGGCCTGAATGGAATTTACGACCGCTTCCTGGTATTGTGCATTTAATATCGTTCCCAGATTCTGGAATTCAATCGATGTCGTGACGATATTAAATGTCGCAAGGTCGTTCTGGTACTGAGTTTGCATTGCAGTCACATCTAATAGAGCTGCTTTCAT
>DATMNR010000285.1:0-3845 GCA_035568795.1 Ktedonobacteraceae bacterium | reverse complement strand
TGAGGAAGTAGTGTAACCATTGAGCACACGCTCGAGACTCTTTGTTACAAGCATTTTATTATGTCTGGCAATAGCCGCAACAATATTTTGTGCCGTTCAGACTGTACGCGCAATACAGCGTTTTCAGCAAGCTCGTTCTATGGTTGCACAGGGCGATGTAAGTACTATCCAACCATGGATGACTATCCACTACATCTCTCGTGTCTATTCTGTTCCTGAACGTTATCTGATCGAGCACTTACACATCACTGATTCCAGGCCAGTGTCCCATATTCCCCTTCGCACGCTAGCTGTTCGCTACAATAGATCAATCGACGGGCTCATCAGGGATATTCAAACAACTATCAAGGCGTATCGAAAACAAAATACTCATCGTCTTTCCTTCTCAGACCTGTATGTCGAAGTATTGCTTGCGTTGGAAAGGAGCATGACATGAGTAATCTCCTTTCTCTTTTACTCACCTTCCTGCAGAGCTATGGTTACCTTGCGCTCTGGATCACAGTTTATCTAGCAGCCGTTGGAATACCAATTCCCATAACGCTCTTATTACTTGCCGCGGGGGCATTTGCTGCTCTTGGCGATTTCAATATTGTCTTTCTTTTTATGCTCTCTTTTAGTGCTTTGGTCTGTGGGGATACTACTGGTTATTGGATTGGCCGCATTTGGGGTAGTAAAGTTCTGAACTGGATCGAACGTTCGAAAAGGTGGAATCGTCTCATTCCACCTCAGCGAATTGCGCAATCCCGCGAATATTTCCGGCATCGAGGTGGATGGGCGATTTTTTTAAGTCGATTTCTCTTCTCGGCATTAGGTGGCATCATTAACTTGCTTTCCGGTTCAGAACTCTATCCTTTTCGTTACTTTCTCTTTCTTGACAGCTCTGGAGAGGCACTGGGTGCAATTATTCCACTTTCGCTTGGCTATGTTTTTGGAGCGAGTTGGGAAGCTGTTGGAGACGTGTTAGGATATTCCTCATTTTTAATTTTGAACCTGTTGTTAGTCATTTTATTAGTGTCTCGTTTGATAAGAAATGCGCGAATCTTAAGACAAACACAGGTAACGAACACCAGTCAGGCAGAAGATATAGAGCACGACCTTGAGGAAGTTCCTATGAGTGCGAATGCTGAGATTTCAACAAATTCATCTGGCAATTTGCCACTTTTGTGAGTCTGATACGTATTAATGAGTAGAAGTATCGATGTAGGCTCCGGAGGATAAAAAAGTATGTTATACCTACTCTCATCGCAGATATGAAGCGCATTCATAGCCGTATCGGTTGATGAAAGGAGGTATATGCGTTATAATTAGAGTATCGAAGGAATATTTTCTGTTCTTTCTGTGTTTACTATAAAGGATAGAGAGACAGAATTATGTGCGTCTATAACTTCCTCCCAACTCGGTACTCAGATACAGTGTCCAAATCTAAGGTTTACTTTCCCTGAGTATAGGATCGAACCGACTGAGGAGAATGCTATCTTGCTGCTTAAGATGCTACTGTTCATGGAGGGCGCAAAATGATTGAATTAGAGAATGCCACTACAAAAACCCCACTTGTTCTGGATGATACAGACACAGTAAATACCGATCTTACTAAGCAATGCGGTGAAATTGTCGATCGGTTGCTAACAAAAGATCTTGCATATAACGAGGAAGACATAGAGAACGTTGGTAAGGACGAACAGGAGTTTGAAGAAGATATCTCGAACCTGGATACATCTCCCCTTGAATTAGAAGAATTGTCAGATACACATGAAGATCTCGCTCAGTTGCCGACCTCACCAGACCTTGAAAATCCCTCTGTACTGGCTTTGCCAAAAATCGTAGCAGATGATGTACCCCCTATCAGGCGTGTTCCAATGCGCCGGCGTCGTTCCGAAGATCAGGACGAGAATGCTGCTAATTCGACCGATGCAGGTGAATCAGATGCGGTGATGACATACCTTCGTGAGATTGGGCGTGTGCCTATGATTACGCACGAAAGAGAAATTGAGCTTGCGCAACGCATCGAAATGGGCGACCGTGAGGCAATGAAACAGTTCATTCTGGCGAATTTGCGTCTGGTTGTGAGCATTGCCAAACGTTACGTTGGGCGTGGTCTTACTCTGCTTGATCTCATCCAGGAGGGAAATATTGGCTTGATTCGTGCTGTACAGCGCTACGATTGGCGGCGTGGGCATAGGTTCTCCACCCACGCTACGTGGTGGATCCGCCAGGCTATCAGTCGAGCTGTAGCTGATAAAGGTAGGACTATTCGCCTTCCTGTCTATGTAAATACCGCATTGAACCGCATCCGCAGAGAACGTCAGCGTCTATTGCAGGAGCTTGGTCGTGAACCTACTGAAGAGGAGTTGGCAGAAGCAACAGGTCTGGATCCTATTCGCATGGTTGAATTACAATCTGCACCTGGCGCTCCTATCTCATTAGAGCTACCCGTTGGCGAAGATGAGGAGCAAGAATTGGGAGATGTGCTTGCTGATACTGAGTCTGCCTCACCTGAGGATATTGCTACAACCCAGACATTAAAGGATGAAGTTCAGCGCGTTCTTGAATCTGTGCTAACTCCTCGCGAGCGCCTTGTTCTACAGTTGCGCTTTGGCCTTGGCAATAGTCAGGCACATCCTTTGGAACAAGTGGGACGTGAATTGGGCATTACTCGTGAGCGCGTGCGGCAGATTGAAGCAGGAGCGCTGGCTAAACTACGTCAGCCACCTGTATTAGAGCGGCTACGCGGCTAAAAAGAAAATCAGGGCGTTTGTATCAAAAGCACAAACGCCCTGATTTTTTATATAGGCGCGGTTAGAAAACCACGAGGTCTTCAGCCTCGTGGATGAACACTGCGCTTCACCCTTGACTTTCGATATACTGGCGGATGGTTGCTTGGCTTGCATTTCCAATGGTGCAGCAGAAATTGCCATCACTCCAAAATGTCCTTTTCTTCCAGAAGTGCTTTTTTAACTCTTTTTCATGCCTTTGCCAAAGCTGAATGGTCGATTCTTGTTTCAATGTGCGCACAATGGCCAATGGTGAAATACGAGGTTCGCTCGAAACCTCGCAATGAATATGGTCTTGATCCACTGCGAGCGTCTCAAAAGAAAAATCTGAGCGAGCAGCGATTTCCTCAAACACCTGTTTCACCTCTTTCCCGTAGGAAACAAGCAGCTTTTTGCGGTACTTACAGACAAAGATCAAGTGGTAGAGGATGAGAAACTTGGCATGATTCTTTGGCTGATCATCCATGAGGATCGAGCACTCACTCTCTTCATCTTCTCAAACTTAGGAATGGGCCTCACATCAACCTTTTTCCCGTCCATACCCATTAACATCGCATAGCCGCTAGACATACGCCCTTTGATAAAGTACTCTTGGCCACAATAACGTACCTTGTCGAACTTGCGAAAACCTCTGATTTTGCCGGTTGTGATCGGTTGCTCACTTCTCACTCCTTTCGTTTGCTGATAATCTCCATCAGGGATGCATTTTTTCAGGATCACCTGCGTGGTACGGAACTGCGGCGTTTTTCCTCGCGTGACAATCACTGCCGCGTCGTTGGCGTGGGTTTTGGGGAGACCTGCGAGCAGGCGGTGCTCCTTCGTGACAAATCCCCACGTTTCTTCGGTATCAAGTCGCTTGAGCAATTGTACACGGATACTATTCATCTGCGTTGCGTGGGCAAGGGTTCCCTTTTTCTTTCCCGTTCTCTTGAGGGTGATGGTTCCTGCATGCAGGCCATCATGACAGGTCTTGCACAGCGTTAACAAGTTGGTTTCGTCATCGCTGCCCCCTTGACTGCGAAAGACCAGATGATGCACCTCTAATCGCCGGTCTTTGCTCTTCCCTTGGCAGCG
>DATMNR010000284.1:0-8022 GCA_035568795.1 Ktedonobacteraceae bacterium | reverse complement strand
TCGCTTCAGTCTCACGTTCACATTGGCGATCACCTGGGTGAAATTGATCAAGCGATCCTCTTCGATCCTCAAACCTCGGGCGGCCTTTTTGCGGCAATTGAACCATCACTGTGGCCGGCACTTTCAGAACAGAAAGACGTTACATTCTGGCGTGTAGGAGAAGTGACCGAACTGGTAAATGATCGAGATCTCATCGCACTAGAGGTCGAATAACCTGCCATCACGAGACGATTCTTAAATTTGATCTGTGTACGACGGGAGAAATCAGGAGCCTCTAGTCGCATGAAAAAAGCCAGTCGGAAGTAGCAGACGCAATATTACGAGGCAAGAATTGCGTTACTTGCTGTGTTGAGGATTCGGTTGAGATTGATGTTTCTGAATCGATTGTTTATCTGTAGTAAGTACCTGCTCCGTTCTCATTGTGCGTCCTTCCGCCCAGTTCAGAGCAAAAGTCTTCTCCCCGAGATCTCTGCGGACGGCTGCTACTGCGTGGTCGTAATCGGTCTGTTCAACAGGCTGTAGAGGCGCACCGATAACTTCACGCAGCGCTTCTGCAGTGCCCCAAAGGCGAGTTGCCCATGCTGGTTCTCCCTGCATAGCTACGACACTTGCCAGCCCTTCCAGGCCGGAAGCAATCAATTCTTTATCGCCTATCTCCTGTGCAATGGCCAGGCTGTCTTCGTAAAGGGTGCGGGCAAAGGCATAGTCACCAAGGGAGGCTTCTGCTTTCCCTAAGAGGGAGAGCGCTTCCGCCATACCCTCACGATGCTCCATCTCTCGGTAGAGAACAAGGCTCTGCTCCATGCGTGAACGTGCAGTAACAACGTCTCCCTGTTTGAGCGCTACCCATCCTAGCAGCAAAGATGTGACAGCCATTCCCTCCTTATCGCCTACTTCCTGATCAAGCGAGAGTCCTTCCTTAAGTAGTGGATAAATCATAGTTTGATCACCCTGGGAAACAAAGAGCGTACCTGCCAACTGTGTCAGTGAAGCCGCTATGCCTCTCTTGTTCCCTAATGCTCTGAAAAGCTTCAGACTCTCTTCAAACAAGGTATTAGCTCTGGAGTATTGCCCCTGCTTATTGTTGAGCAATCCCAGAGTGAAGAGCGACCAGGCGACACGATCCTTGTCATCTACCTCTTGAAAAAGCCAGAGATCCTCCTCTAGCAAGACACGTGCTGCTGGAAAATCGCCTCGTCTCCAGGCCGCCATTCCAAGTCGATCAAGAGAGAGGGCAATGCCTCGTCTGTCACCAAGCTTCCGGAACAACGCCAGGCTCTCCTGAGCCAGCACCTCTCCCTGGTCGTAGTTGCTTTGGATAAAGGCAAGCCGTGCAGCGGCAAGTAAACCTTTCGCCCGCACATCCGTTGCAACTCCCGCGCTTCCTTCAAGTGCTCGCTCCAGGAGTGCTAGTCCCACATTGCGGTGACCGCGCACCACCCAAAAGCGTTCCAGAGCGATACCAAAGCGTAAGGCCAATTCAGTCCTGCCACTTTCTTCAGCCCATTGCATTGCTGTTCGTAAGTTGTCATGCTCCAGCTCTAATCGCTCTAACCAGACGACAAGCAATGGTCCTTTCAGCGCTGGCTCTGCCTCCTCCGCTAGCGACAAAAAGTAGTTGGCATGTGCTTGCCTGGCAAGTTCTCCTTCCCCATTGGCGGTAAGTACCTCCAGTCCATACTCACGGATCGTTTCCAACATCCGAAGGCGTGGCTCATCATTTTCTTCTACTGTTTGTTCCACTCGTTGCAGTAAACTCTTGTCGATCAGTGAGGCTACTCCATCCAACACTTGTCCCGATCGCTTGTCAGAGCCGTCGCAGACGGCTTCCGCTGCCTGGAGAGTCCAGCCGCTAACGAAGATGGAGAGCCATCGGAAGAGGCGCTGTTCCTCCAAAGAGAGCAATTGATAACTCCACTCAATTGTGTTTCTCAGGGTCTGCTGCCGTGCTGGCACATCTCGCGGCCCGCTCGTCAATATGGCCAGTCGTTGGTTCAGACGCGCAAGTAGCACCTGTGGAGATAGCAGTTTCATACGGGCCGCTGCTAGCTCGATTGCTAGTGGAAGCCCATCCAGATGAATACAGATCTCCGCCACCACTCTAGCGTTAGTAGAGGTCAGCTGGAAATCTGGCCTCACTCCTTGCGCCCGCTGAAGAAAGAGCGACACTGACGAAACGTATGCAAGTGCTGTAAGTCCCGGAAGATGTGCGAGATCGGGCAAAGCCAGGGGAGGTACTGCAAACTCGTGCTCAGCGCGCACACGTAATATCTCTCGACTTGTGATGAGCAGCTTGAGCTGTGGGCAAGAAGTGAGCAAGTCTGCTAGCTGTGATGTTGCCCCAACAACCTGTTCGAAGTTGTCCAGGAGCAGCAGCACCCGCTTCCCTAGCAACATTTCCTCAAGACGTGTTGAGATAGGTTGTCCAACGCCGTCCCGAATACCAAACGCTCTCGCAATGGTAGGCATGACCAGCATGGGATCATCGATAGGAGCGAGCGATACGAAATATATCCCGTCGACGAACACGTCTTGCAATTCTGATGCGGTTTGAATAGCTAGGCGAGTTTTTCCCATGCCACCCGGACCTGTTAATGTGACGAGGTGTACATCCTCGCGGCGCAAGAGTTGTCCGAGGGTCGCCACATCGTGTTCACGTCCAATGAGTGGTGTTGGCTGCGCAGGTAAGCTTTCAAAGCGATTATCGAGGGTCTTGAGCGATGGAAAATCTGCAGACAGACCCTCGATCACCAGCTGATAGAGGGGAATAGACCGTTCCAAATCCTTGAGTTGGTGCTCTCCGAGATCACGCAGGCTCAAACCTTCTGGTAAATCGTACTCCACCAGATCACGAGTGGTGCGTGAGAGGAGCACCTGCCCGCCATAAGCTGAACTCATGATACGCGCGGCGTAATGTACGTCCAGGCCCACATATCCCTCAGCCAGGCGAGAGGGTTCGCCCGTGTGCAGCCCTATGCGAACACGTACCGCCAAGTCATCCGGCCAGGAATGATTGGCGAGTTCGCGTTGCGCGCTCACAGCCGCTAAGACAGCATCGTTGGCATGAGCAAAGACGAAGAACATGGCATCTCCCTGCGTGTCGACCTCGTGACCTCCATACGTTTTGAAAGCAGTGCTCAGCAGGTTGCGGCACTCGGTCAATAGCTCAGCATAGCGCTCACCTAGCTGTTGGAGCAGATGAGTGGATCCCTCAATATCCGTAAAGAGCAAGGTGATTGTGCCCGCTGGTAAATCACGCATGCTGAACCTCCTCGTGCCTCTCAAAGTATCTATTGTCACACGCTGATCAAATCTCTCAGGTTTAGCAACCTGTACGGCTGTTCTATATTATATCGTATTCTTACGCCGATCTCGTCTCCCCTCTCCATTTGTTATGATTCACGCTTAGCGTAAGGAATGTGGGTGGGGACAACGCAGCCAGGCACTGGAAGAACGGGTTGAGACCTTGAGAGGCCCAAGTACCAAAGAGACTAAAGAGATACATGCGCGTGTAGGAGCCTTTGGGACTGCGCGAGCCACCACTGGTTTTGCGTGCGATGACTAACGGATGGACACTGTGCTTGTCCAGGTTATTGTCTTGGGCACTTCAGGCCGAGCCACAAAGACGAACAGTTCCAGATAAGAAAAGTTCGACGCGCTCACACAAGGTATGCATGAGAGCAGACCATACTGCTCTGGCGCAGCTTATACAAGTGAACCAAGAGCGACGGTGTCTTTGGCCTGACCTGGCTTGAAGTAACGTGCAATCCCAAAATCAATCAAATAGATCTCTACTGTGTCAGATATATGAGTTACTGCTCTGCACTAATCTGAAGGACACGCACTCCGCGCATGTCAAGCCAGTAGTGACCTTTTGCCTGTACCACGCGGATGAGGACATTGTCACAAGATGGACAGCGTATGATGGTTCCCATACCGTGCATATAGACAGCAAGTTCGCCGATGGCATTGGTTACGCCGAAGCCTGTACAGGTTGTTTGAACGAGTGTCATTTCAAAGGCGAATATTTCTTGTAGGATGCATCCTGCAGCGTTGCCGTCAAGTTTATCCATCATTATGCTCCTCCTGTTGGACCAAAACGTTCGGTCTTGGTGCGTGTTGGTTCATATCCCAGTGAAATCAATCCAGACGCTGCTGTTTCGACGAACTGTGTAGGCCCACAAATGAATGCCAGAGGTCGCTGTTCGTGTGGCCATGCAATCTCACCCAGCAACCCGGCATCAATCCGACGGTGATATCCTGTCCATTCTTGCGGTTGAGCGCGGGTAAGGGTATACAACACTTCTAGCATAGTATCGTTACTTGCAATGCGTTAAAGTTCGTCACGGTAGATGATATCTTCATAGAAACGTGACGAATAGATCAAGCGTGTTGCGACATTACTCCCTGCTCTTTGGCGATGGCGAATCATCGCCATTAATGGCACAATCCCTGAACCACCCGCTACAAGCAGGAGTGGGCCTCCAATCTGAGCTTCCCAGACGAAATAGCCACCAATCGGGCCTCGAAGTTCAAGCTTATCTCCGACATGTAGTTCATCAACGAGATAAGGTGAAACTTCTCCATCTTCCAATCGTTCAACTGTGAGTACAATACGTTCTGCGTCCTCTGGTGGAGAGGCGATTGAGTAACTCCGCTCTACCTGATAGCCATCTTCAGCAGTGAGTCTCACATCTACATGCTGGCCAGCTTGATGATCAATCCACCCGGGGACAGCCAGCGATACACTCTTCGATCGTGCCGTTTCCATCTGTGTTTCAATCACCTCACCGAATTGCCAATTCAGTCGCCCCAATACCGTTCTTCTTTCCATGGATCACCATGATTGTTGTAGCCAAGAGACTCCCAGAAGCCTGGTTCATCTTGATCGGATAATTTGAGGCTTCGTACCCACTTGGCGCTTTTCCAGAAGTAAAGATGGGGGACAAGCAATCTTGCCGGTCCGCCGTGTTCAGGTGCGATTGGCTCTCCCTGATAAGCGTAAACAATCCAGGCTTTCCCACCCATGATTTCATCTAGAGGAAGATTGGTAGTGTAGCCCCCGTCAGAGATAGCAATTATATAATTGGCGTCAAAGACGACCTGGTCCAGCAACGTATCGAGAGAAATACCCTCCCACTGGGTATCCAGTTTCGACCACTTGGTCACACAGTGGATATCTACAGTCACCGTCTCGTGTGGCAAAGCCCGAAATTCGTCCCAGGTCCACCGTTTTGTTTGATCAACCTCCCCAACAATAGAGAAATCCCATTTCTCTAAAGGGGTATGCTGGGTTGGACCAGCTGTAAGAACTGGAAAACCACTTTCAAGATACTGTCCTGGAGGAATTCTTCCACTAACGTCGCTCTGCTGACTGCGGCGATGGAATCCCCGCGAGATAAATCCTTCACTCATACCGTCACCTCTGTATGCTTAAGCCGTACGTTTCAGCACGCAATCCTTCCCTATCCTATTAAAACACATTTTGCCTGAAACCTCTTTAAAAAACTGTCTATATCAAAAGCCAAATGTTACATTCCAGTTGACAACATCCCACAAAAAGTGGCTCAATAGTAAGTAATAATATATGATCAAACATTTCTCCTCTCATGATCTGCCCTGATCTTCTGGTCTTTGCCAGGAAACTCGAGCATTCAGAAATATGACCGTTCCTGCAGATAGTATCATAAGAGCAGAAGAAAGTACCGTAGTAAAGTCCTTCAAGTAATCGTATTTCTCAAGGGCCCGATCAAATGTATTCAAGATATGTTTATTGCGAAATAGGTAAAAAGGAAAATGGCAGGTTCAAGAACTGCCTCGAGAGGATTGGTGTTTCATGACCTACACACGCCGAAATAGTAATGATGAACAACAAGAGGCATGTCTGAAAGCCACACAACTCACAGCGATATGCGAACAGCTTCATATCACGCTTGATCCCATTGACTGGCAACAGTTCGGATTATGGGCCCCGGTGAAAGTGAATTCTATCGAGATTGCATCACTTTTGGAACTAGGAAAACGCGATAGTGATGATATTCTACGTCAAATTCAAATCAAGCTTTTCGCGCATGCTGCTCTTGAAACCTTTCACTCTCGACATGGTACCAAAGCCTTAATGTGGAGTCCTGTCGACGTGATACAGCCACAAGAGTTTATAAGCCTCTGGATCATCACCCTTGAGACAGACGAACGAATTCCAATCGTTGAATCTATTGAAAATGGGCAGCGTGTCTACGCGTACTATCAGTTTGATGGAGACAACAGGCAGCAACTCGCCACGCTCTTCGGGCCGGTGAATGAAGGAGAGCATCACCTGGGTGATATCGTAACAATAAAAGAGCGTGATCGTGAATATACCGGTGAAATTATATATATCATCCCCTCAAGCAAGATGTTCACAAATCGCAAATATGTATCACGAGGATATCGCGCCACTCCTGAGACGGCCAATACGAATAATGTAGTGGTATCAAGATATATTGTGGATTGTAACGATGGTTTCCCTCATATTGTGTATCAAACGCAAGTCATTCAAGAACCAGAGACTTCGCACAGTTGAAACTAATCGGGAAAAAGCTCTGTTAAAACTTATTATGGAGCAGAAGAAACAGAGTTCACTTCAGCTTCCTCAGAAAAGTCTGTAACTCCAGCGTGTAGCTTTTGATAAACAGAAAGCATCTTGTGTGCTGCTTTGGACCAGGTGTACTTTTGCGCCTGCAAGTAGCCTTTAAGACGTAGCTTTTCCTGCAACTGCTCATCACCAAGTAAACGAGAAATTGCATTGGCTATTGCGTGTATATCATGTGGGTCGACGTGAATTGCCGCGTCACCTGTAACCTCTGGCAAAGAGGATGTATTTGAAGTGATGACTGGAACGCCACAGGCCATAGCTTCTAAGGGCGGTATCCCGAAACCTTCAAAAAACGATGGAAAGGCGAATACATCGGCCAGGCTGTACAATGTAATCAGTTCGAGATCGCTCACACGGCCCAGGAAACGAACTTTGTCTTCCAGTTTGAGTTCTTTCACCGTACTCAACGTCTCTTCATAAAGCCAGCCTTTTCCACCAGCAATTGCGAGTAGAGCCGGGTTCTCTTTATTTTGCTGCACTTCATAGAAAGCTTTAATCAAGCCGAGGTGATTTTTGCGTGGTTCCAGCGTACCAACACTGAGAACGAAAGGACGTTTTAGCCCAAATTTGTGCCGCGTTGCCTCCAAAAGTATTGGATCTGTGATGCGTTTAAAGTAAGGCGCAATCCCACAAGGAATGACTGTAATCTTCTCAGCTGGAGTCTGATAGTGTTCAATGAGCGCTTGCTTCGTTGTGTGTGAAATCGCAGCAACAACATCTGCTCTTGCTACGGACTCTGGTACCACTTTGTTTAAATATGCAGCCAATGAAGGGATTGCGGTCTCTGGATGTTGCAAGAAAGCCAGGTCATGCACCGTAACAACTTTGCGGGCCTTGCCAAGAAGTGGAGGAATGACAAAGTCCAGGCCATGATAGATGTCTGCTGATCCCGTGAAGAAATTTGCGTAAAACGGAACTCGCCAGCGGTACCAGAGAATGTTGAGGTAGCGATCAGGTAGAAATACACTGCGACCCCGAACGTTGCTAGCTGTAGGAAATAAATGTTCCCTTGTGGGGCGTCCGCTCGTAATCAGTGTGTATTTATTATCGGCATCCTGTGCAAGCATGGCGTTCACCAGGTTGCGTGCATACTGGCCAATCCCGGCTTCCTGTCTGATGCCCGCCGTATAGTCTAGCGCAATTCGCATGAGAGAGTCCTTATCATTCTTACATCTCATGGGCCAGCTCTACCGATACTGAGCGCCCATATAAGTATAGCAGGATTGAAAAATGCGTCAATCGAATAACACTGAAAGCGCAGGGGGTTCTCAAAGCAAAAATCAGCCATAGACGAAAGTACCAGATTTTTTGTTGTCGTGCGTACACAAACACATAGTATGTTACACTATGGGCCATTGAGAAACAAAGGGGTGGAAAGCAGAAAGGGT
>DATMNR010000283.1:0-3909 GCA_035568795.1 Ktedonobacteraceae bacterium | reverse complement strand
AACTTGATATCGGATATCCTCTACTCGATAGTGGATCCGCGCATAAAAGCTGTATAAGAGGTTGACAAACATATGGACACAAGAGATAAGAACCAGCAAAGAGCCGCCGAAGGATTTATGACACCCGATTCGGGGATGAGCCAGGCGCCAATTGATATGGACCTTGCAGTGCTCACAGACAGTGATCTTTCGACCACGCTCGGCGAGAACGAGTTGAAAGACCTGAAGGAACCGCTGAAAAAGCCGGCCACGCCTTTCCAGGAGTCAATGCGAAGACTGACGCGCGATAAGCGCGCCATGGCATGTGTTGGTATTATTATCTTCTTTGTGTTGCTGGCGCTCTTTGGCCCATTCTTCTACCAGCGCATTGGAGGAATTTATAATAGCCCTATCTCCGGACCAATCGGTCCTGAAGTGTACCACACCTTCTACCACCAGGAACTCAGTCGCCAGGATGAATTGCCATCCTGGGTGTACTATTTCTATTCCGATCTGGGCAAGGCCGATATGCAAGCTCGCCAGCTACCATCATTCCAGTACTGGTTGGGAACAGATCAAATCGGTCGAGATATTTTAGCGCGCTTGATGCAGGGCATCCTCATATCGATAACAGTCGCTTTGCTGGTCGAGGTTGTAGATGTCGGCGCAGGTATCACAGTGGGTGTGCTGGCCGGCTTCAACGGTGGAGCGATCGACCAGGTGCTGGCGCGTTTTACCGACATTATTTTTGCTTTCCCCGGCTTGCTGTTTATCATCCTGGTGTCAGGAATCTGGGGTGAGTGGGCTGATACTGCCTTGAGCAATATTCCCATTATTGGAGCGAATGGTAATGCTCGTCTGTTAGTGGTCTCGCTGGCTCTTGCTTTCGTTGCATGGCCATTGATGGCCCGTTATGTGCGTGGCCAGACACTCCAGCTCAAAGAACAACAATTCATTGAAGCTGCGCGTACGGCGGGTACCAGTAATCTTCGCATCATGATGCGGCACATTGTGCCCAACCTGTTCAGCATCGTGATCGTAGCATCAACACTGAACATCGTCGGTACTATTATAGGAGAAGCAGGCATCAGCCTGCTTGGCCTTGGCGTACAACCCCCTGGCTCCAGTATTGGTTTGATGATTTCCCAAGCACAACCTCAAGTTGCCACACATCCCTGGGAAATTCTCGTGCCCACTGTCGTGCTGACGATTTTTGTGCTGGCGTTCTCGTTCCTGGGCGATGGGTTGCGCGATGCCTTTGACCCAAGATCAAAAGATTAGCAAGCGGAGGATAAACATGGCAGAGCATCTGCTTGAGGTCAATAACCTTAAGACGTACTTTTTTACGCGCGCCGGGGTCGTGAAGGCAGTTGATGACGTTTCTTTCGCGATCAAGCCTGGTGAGACCCTGGGTGTTGTAGGTGAAAGCGGTTGTGGCAAAAGCGTTACCGCGCTTTCCGTGATGCGGCTGGTTGCGAATCCCCCGGGTAAAATCGTTGGTGGCGAAATTAACTTCAACGATGAGAACATCCTCGAAATGAACCAGGATGAACTGACAGATATGCGCGGCAGCAAAATTTCGATGATCTTCCAGGATCCGATGACTTCGCTGAATCCAGTGTTTAACGTTGGTTTCCAGATCGCTGAGACTGTCAAGCGGCATCGCAAAGACATGAGCAAGGACCAGGCCTGGAAACGCGCAGTCGAAATGCTTGACCTGGTGCGCATTCCGGATGCCAAACGACGCGCTAAGAACTATCCACACGAGTTTAGTGGAGGAATGCGCCAACGCGTCATGATCGCTATAGCGCTGGCATGCAATCCGAAACTACTGATTGCGGACGAGCCAACAACAGCGCTGGATGTAACGATCCAGGCTCAGATTCTTGAGTTGATGAAGGGCCTTTCAAAAGAATTCAATACATCAGTCATGCTGATTACCCACGATCTGGGAGTAGTTGCTGGCAACGCCGAGAACATCAATGTGATGTATGCAGGGCATATCGTAGAGTCTGCACCGGTGAGGCAACTATTCGAGACTCCTGCGCATCCATATACAGTAGGTCTTTTACATTCCATTCCCCGCCTGGACGATCAGCGCGGCATCAGGCTCAATCCAATCGCAGGGCAACCACCCGACTTACATGATCCACCGCCTGGATGTCCTTACGCTCCTCGTTGTCCGAAGGTTCAGAGCCGCTGTCGGGAGGAACGTCCGGAACTTAAGCCGGTAGGGCGTGGCGATCAAGTGGCCGCCTGCTTCTATCCAGACTAAAACTGAGGGGAAAGAAAACATGGCACAAGAAGTTCAAACGACTAAGGTGACAGGGACCACGTTAGTAGATGTAAAAGGCTTAAAAGTCTATTTCCCCATTAAAGGGGGCATTTTTAATCGAACGGTAGCACAGCTCAAGGCTGTCGATGGTGTTGATCTGTTCATCAAACGTGGCGAGACGTTAGGCCTGGTTGGAGAAAGTGGCTGTGGTAAGTCAACAACAGGCCGCGCCATTTTACAATTAGTTAAGCCCACAGAGGGCAGCGTTTCACTGAACGGAACTGAATTGACGACACTTCCGCCTAATGAAATGCGCAAAAAGCGAGCCGATATGCAGATGGTCTTCCAGGATCCCTATGGCTCACTCAGCCCTCGTTTTACTATCGGGAAGACTATCTCAGAACCGCTGGAGAACTTCAAGAAAGGCACCACAAAAGAGATCGCTGATGAAGTTGCCCATTTACTTGAAGTGGTGGGTCTCAACCCTTTCGTTGTCAACCGTTTCGCTCACGAATTTAGCGGAGGCCAACGCCAGCGTATTGGTATCGCGCGTGCTCTGGCGCTTCGACCCTCGTTCATCGTAGCAGATGAGCCAGTATCCGCACTCGACGTATCGATACAGGCGCAGGTCCTCAACCTGCTGGAGGATCTGCAGGCACAATTTGGGTTGACCTACTTATTCGTGGCGCACAATCTCTCGGTGGTTAAACATATCAGCGACCGCATAGCAGTCATGTACCTTGGTAGGGTTGCAGAACTATGCGATAGTGCAGAGTTGTACGAGCTACCTCTGCATCCTTACACCCAGGCGCTCCTTTCTGCCATTCCAGTGCCTGATCCTGAGAAAGAACTGCGGCGCAAACGCATCATCCTGGAAGGTGATGTCCCGAGTCCAGTTAATCCACCTCCGGGCTGTAATTTCAATCCTCGCTGCTGGAAAGCACAGGAGATCTGTCGCCAGGTCATTCCTCCATTAGAGGAGAAACAGCCAAATCACTGGGCGGCCTGCCATTTCCCTGGTTGACATCCTCCCCAGCCATGAAGGCTGGGGATTCCCCCGCCGTCACCGACGAGGGTTCCTGCTTCATCGGAGATTGCCTTCCCTGGTTCCATGCAGGTTTGGTCTTACGTCTCTTCCACAGGCAGACACCGAGAGCCCCTCGGCGTAGACACGTAGCCCTTGGGCCAGCACACATCTGGCAGCGTTGATATCACGGTCGTGGTGGGCGCCACAGTCGGGACAGGTCCACTCCCGCTCATCGAGATCGAGCGATTCCAAGACATTCCCACAGGCCGAACACGTCTTCGAAGATGGATACCACCGATCAACCTTGATCAGCGTGCGTCCATACCACTCTGCCTTATAATCCAATTGCCGCACCAACTCACCCCAGCCCACATCGCTGATGGCTTTGGCGAGGGCATGGTTTCTGAGCATGTTTTTCACCGCCAGCGACTCGACGCACACCGTTTGGTTCTCACGGATGATGCGGGTCGAGAGTTTGTGCTGAAAATCGCGCCGCTTGTCAGCGATGCGCGCATGCAGTCGGGCCACCTTCTGACGTGCCTTGGCGCGGTTCCTGCTGCCCTTTGCCTTGCGTGAGAGCCGGCGTTGGGCACGCGCAAGCTTCTTTTCCTCGCGAGCGAGAAACTTC
>DATMNR010000282.1:0-4631 GCA_035568795.1 Ktedonobacteraceae bacterium | reverse complement strand
GCACTTATTAACTGGATCGCATCAGCACTGAATTGAATCAGAGCACGAAATCGTTCTTCACTCTGTTTGAGAGCATCCCGGTATTCGTTCTGCGCCTTATCCTTCTTGCTATGTATTGCCATCGACGATATCCTCACGCTTCTTGTCGTTAGATGAGGCTGCAAGCACTATAACATCTTTGTTCTACATTGACAAAGTGAACAATTAGGAATCTTTAGTTGCTACTAGATAGATGATTTGGTATAGTAGTACCAAGATAAATAATAGCCAGGAAGCATTATGCCTAAAGATGCAGAACGCTCGCCAATAATCCTGCCACCTGAGAGTGAGATCAAGGGGGAGTTGGAACAAAACCCGGCACTTCACGTTCCACGTCCAAAAAGACGCAGGACCAGCTTACTGGTATCACTTGCTCTTATCACACTGGCAATACTTGTAGTCATGACTGGTTTGTATATGCATTTTGTCTCAGTCACACAGCCTGTCCAAAGCAAGCAAGCCACCATTTCTCAAGAGCAAACAGGCACTATCATCACAGCTCCATATAACACATCTCAATTGAATGCTCTCACACACCTGGTCGATCGCATGAATTACAAAGAACTGGCCAGCCTTTACGTGGCGCATATGTCACTCGATGAAAAGTTGGGCCAGATGATCATGACCGAGAGCGAACAGAACAACTATTCAGATGATCTGAACTACATGATTACCCAACTGCATGTCGGCGGAATGATTATGTATGAATCACACCTGCAGACCGCCAGCCAGGCCAGAACAACAACCAGCCTGGCACAACAGAATGCAAAGATCCCACTCCTGATTTCGGTGGATGAAGAGGGAGGGTTGTACGTCCATCGTCTTGAGAAGATCTATGGAGCGCGACCTGGCCCAACAGAGATTAGTCAAACAGGAAGCCTGGCGTATGATCAGCAACAGGGTGTAAAGTTGGCACATGATTTGCTGACACTCGGGCTTAATACTGATCTCGCGCCTGATGTGGATGTGTCGATCATTCCAGGTTACGACACTGAGGATCGCACATTTGGAACAACGGCTGGTGCCGTGATCAAATACGCTGGACCCTACCTCGAAGCAATGCAGAGTCACGGGTTGATCGCATGTTTAAAACACTATCCTGGCGGCCTGGGTGATACTCCATATGATGCACATGATATCCTTCCAACCGATAATCGCTCGTTAGCACAGATCTATGCAACCGAGCTTGCACCGTATAAAACCTTCATTAACTCGCCCGATCCTTTGATGCGACCTGCGATGATTATGTCGACCGATGTGCTGATGCCGGCCGTTGACCCAACTATGCCAGCAGAACTTTCGCATAAATTTATGACTGATATCCTTCGCACTCAGTTTGGTTATGATGGCGTTGTTATCACCGACGCTCTCTACATGGGAGGTATCTCAGATCGATGGAGCGAGCCAGAAGCAGCAGTGCTTGCAATCCAAGCCGGCAATGACATGATCCTGAGTCCAATGGGAAGCGCGCGTACAGCGGCTGTGATTGAAGCGCTTAGACAGGCGCTTCAGAATGGCCAGCTTTCGATGGAGCGTGTAAATGAAGCTGTGACGCGCATCATCGCTCTTAAGATGCAATACCATCTCTTGCCCGTTACATTACCCAGAAATTAATATATTCTCATTTGCCTACACTACTATGGCTATAAGAAGCGGTATAGGGAGTTTTTATGTCTATACATACAGAGCAGCCAGAAACGCCTCTTCCCCCGCACCAGGGGGTAGGACAAATATCAAATAAATCCCGGAGACGCACTTATTCTACGTGGGCAAAGACACTCATTTTACTTTTACTCGCCTTCATGGTTGTATTTCTTGGAGGTGACGTCAAACACATGCTCACAAATTCAACTACGACAACTCCGAAGGTTATGGCAAAGACAGGTCCCCTTATCCAGATGCCACTTAACTCCGACGAAATAAATCAATTGCACCATCTTTCCCAGTATTACAATGATAAAACCCTGGCAAATATGTATCTTTCACATATGACACTTGATCAAAAGTTAGGTCAGCTCTTCATGGTTCAGTATTGGGGCTACTCTTACTCGAGCGACCTGGAGACCATGATCCACGATCAGTATGCTGGTGGGGTCATTATGTATGGCGCTCAGATGCATACATTCAATCAGACGAAAAATGATATAGCTCGCATGCAGGAGAAAGCCTGGATGCCACTGTTGACCTCCACTGACGAGGAGGGAGGCTTTGTGCAGCGTATTATGAATATCTTTGGGGATCGTCCAGGCGCTTTGGAAACGTACCAGACGGGAAATATCCAGAACGCGGTAAAATTGGGAAATAGCACTGCGCATGACTTGCAGGCGATTGGCATCAATACCGACCTGGCACCCGATGTGGATGTGCCAGTGGTTCAAGGTCCGGATCAGTATATGCGTACCTGGGGATATACACCTCAAGAGGTGATCAACTGGGGAGGGACCTATCTGCGTACTATTCAAGCAGATGGCGAGATAGCTTGCCTCAAGCATTTCCCTGGACTTGGCGCTGCCACAACAGATGCACACCAGGACCTGCCAGTCGTCAAACGATCGCAAGATCAACTCTATTCAACGGAGCTTGCTCCATACAAATATTTTGTGCAATCACAGAACGTGCTGGATAACCCCGGCATGATTATGACGACTGATGTGTTGATGCCAGCACTTGATCCGACTATGCCTGCAGAACTTTCGCATGCAATCGTGACTGGCATCTTGCGTAATCAGCTTGGTTATGACGGTGTCGTCCTCACTGATGCCCTCTATATGCTTGGAATTGCTAATAAATGGAGTCTTCCACAGGCTGTGGTACTCGCAATTGAGGCAGGAAATGACATGATCCTGGGAGTGCGTGATTCGACAGTCCTGGCTGAATCCGTCACTGCTCTCAAGCAGGCAATCGCGAACGGCAGTCTCTCGATGGCTCGTATCAACGAGTCGGTCGCACGTATTATTGCCTTGAAAATCCAGTACAACCTCTGGCCCAGCACACCTGTAGTATAGAATCAGATATCTTACATCAAGAAGCTTTCGGGATGAGAGCGGTTTTGCGATAAAGCAAACGTAATAACGTAAGGCCATTCATACTCGGATACCTTAAGCAAGGAGTCTCCTATTCAGAATAGTGGTCTCAATCTCATGCACATCGATGGGCAATACACCGAAAAACCCTACAGTGAGAGGTACATCACTGTAGGGCCTCGAACGGACTCCAGGTCTAGGCGCGTTGCCTGTGGGTAGCGTGTGCCAGCAGTGATTTCAGAAGAGCACCTTTGAGAACGGAGCCTCGAAACCTTATCGACCGAACGCTAGCCCTGTTCATACAACTTATGCGAAACAATTGATTGAACGAACGCCAAGGTTCAGTTCTGCACTAGTGTCCCACCACGAACTGTAACGGCTCACCCTGAGTGATCATCGCAAGCAACCCCGCGTTCTGCTCTCCGTTAAATGGCGTCGCGGCAGGCGCAGTCGTGTTGCCACACACCTGTTGCTCTTCAGTGGGTGAGTTGAACCAGAAGCCCACGTTGAAGGTATGGATCGGATTGAACGCGTCAGCCGGGTTCTCGATGAAGGTCTCCTTGTCGAAGACGCCTTGCATATTGACCTGCGTATGCCCAAATGAGTCGCTCTCCAGGTCGGATTGGTACCAGCCAAAGCCGAAACCAGCAAAGATGCTGCTATCCAGTGGCGAGTTCTGAACTAGGAACACATCGAAGCCAGTGTTCTTGGGCAGCCCGCTGGCAGTCAAGATCATGACATCGTTTTGCGCACCAGTAATAAACCGATCGCTGATGGTAATGCGCGCATGCGCGTGCTGGATGGCTGGGCAGGCGAAGGGATGACCGGCCGTCAAACCTGGGTTCACTTGCAGTTGGAACGTGCAGATGGCTCGCTGACACTCACCCTGGGCATTGGTGAGCGCATCTGCGGTCTGGGCGGTTGCTCCTGCTGCGTGGGTAGTGGCACTTCTTGCACCGGCCACCGCTGCCAGGACGAGCATGGCAGTGGCGACAAGCAGGACAGAGGTCAGGAAGATGCGATGATGGTGTCTGAAATACTGTGTCATTGGGATCTCCTTTCAAGACGGGAGAATGCCTCCCCCCTCTCATAAACGTCATCGGAGTGAAGAGCGCTCGACATCGCTCTCCTTAGATTTCCATTGCTTCAAACGCGAACATGTGGTGAAGACATGAGGACAACCTTTCTCTCCCTCACCGCATGGTTTCGGCTCCGTGCTAGGTGCAGTATACCAAATGACCTGGATAAATCGGAGAGCAATATGGTTGTAGTTTGGTTGACAGAGAGTTGCGATTCCAAGGTAGATGGTAAAGCTTTCTCAACTGCTGAAAAAAGTACCTCGATGAGGGCAACGGGCTCACGACGAGAGTCTTTCAGTCCGGTGAAGAAAAACGGCTATCCCTTTCTTGTTCTTTACGAGAACTGTTAGCTTGAAACCCTCTTCAGAAGCGCGTCAATTCTGTCAGATACGTTTTCGCGCACGCGATGAACATGACCGTTTGAGCGATGCCGATGGTCAGAGAACGTTGCTGCTGCAACGCCTTTGTAGTACACTACTCACAGTGACGA
>DATMNR010000281.1:0-4873 GCA_035568795.1 Ktedonobacteraceae bacterium | reverse complement strand
GGTAACCATCTGTTCGGTGGCGGTTTTCTTGGACTGGATAACATCGGCGTCTTCGACCGTAGTGCAGAGCTGCCGACAGGCGGATATATCGAGCAGAGCGACGGCACGAGCTGGATGGCGATGTTCTGTATCTACATGATCGCTATGGCTCTAGAGCTCTCCAAAGAGGATCCCGCCTACGAAGACATTTTCTTGAAGTATGTCTATCACTTCATGTACATCACCTCGGCGATGCAAAACTTTGGTGAAGAGAATATCTCGTTGTGGGACAAGCAGGACGAGTTCTTTTACGATGTATTGCGCTTCCCTTCCCAAGGGGGCATGATGCTAAAGGTGCGTTCGCTGGTCGGGCTGATCCCGGTATACGCTGTTCTGACCTTTGAACCACTCGTCCTGCGCAATTGGGCGGGATTTTACCAGCGCATCCAATGGTTCGTGCAGCGTCGACCTGAGCTGGCAGAGGTACTCAGGCGCATGCTGCAAAGAGGATCAGCCGATCGGTTCATGTTGTCCTTTTGCCGCGAAGAACAATTGTTACCCATCTCGCGTTATCTACTCGGTGAGTCAGAATTCCTCTCGCCATATGGGGTGCGCGCTCTTTCGCGCTACCACGCTGAACATCCCTATATCATGAATGTCGATGGTGTCGAATACCGTGTTGATTACATGCCGGCAGAATCAAATAGTGGGATGTTCGGTGGCAACTCGAACTGGCGTGGGCCAATCTGGATGCCGGTCAACTACCTGATCATCGAGTCGCTGAGGCGCTATTACCTCTACTATGGCGACGAAATTACCCTTGAGTGTCCGACTGGCTCAGGAAGATATATGACGCTGGATAAGGTAGCCGATGAGCTGTCGCATCGATTGATACATATTTTCACGCGCGATGAACGTGGGCGGCGTGCGTTCTTCGGCGATGTAGAGTACTTCCAGAATGACCCGCACTGGCGTGACTACATCCTATTTTATGAGTACTTCCATGGGGATAACGGACGCGGTGTGGGTGCCAGCCACCAGACAGGTTGGACAGGCCTTGTCGCTTCGCTGATTCAGGAGCAGGGAGAGAGAAGGGAACAACGACAGGCCATCGATCAAGCAATAGTTCCTGAGGTTGAAAACAAAAGTGTTGTATAATGTTCCCTGGCAAAACCAACGATTTTGCCAGGGAGAGTTACCGGGTCTTTTCTTTTTCGGATGTGAAAACAGACAAGACCTCGCAATGTCGCAAAAGCTAAAAGCTGAAAGGAGAACCATGGAAACACGTATCTATCCTACACGAGACCTTGATGTTCAGAAAATCGCTCAGGCATTAGTGAGTGAGTACCAGGGAAAGGGGTTTGAGGCCCAACAATTTGGTGATAGTAACCAGGCCTCCGTGCAATTAAGGAAGGAGAGCACATTAAGAACCATTACGGGTTTTGATAAGTCCCTTGGGATATCGTTTCAGCATTCGAGTGATGAAACAATCGTGCAAGTAGGAGCGTCGGACTGGGTCGATCAGATAGCAGTAGGAGCCGTCGGACTGATCTTGTATCCTCTGTTGGTCACAGCAGCAATAGGAGCGGTTCAGCAGCGCAATGTAGTACACGAGGTGCTTGACTCAATCGATCAACTGGTACACCAGCAACAGCCTCAAGTGATGGCAAGCGCCCCTCCAACGAATCCGGCAGGATGAGTAAGCCTTTGCCCAACGAGTCGATGGAAGTTGGCTAGTTGACGGAATGGTCCCTTATGATATGCGCTGGGAGCGTATCATAAGGGTAATGATATCGCGCCAAAAGTAGTTCGTTATATTGTTATGCCTGTTTATAACATTTGTCATATTTTTGTTGCTTATAATTTCCTGGCTGTGATCAATGTTGCCCCTGGCATGAATAAGCGATGACGTCGAACATTACCCATTCCTGCCTGCTCTAGCCAGTCCTTTACTGTTGAGAAAGAGTAGCATGTTCCTCCTACAGTGGTCATGGTCAGAGCCATGAATTGCACCATAAGTGAGGCTATACTCGAACCATGCGTTCGATCTGTGACCTGGTCGACAAAGACCAGCGTGCCACCAGGTTTGAGTGTTTGGGCCACTTTTTTCAGTACAGCGGCATTTATCTCTGGTGGAAGCAAGTGGGCGATATGAAAATAGAGAGCTACATCATACGTAGCTGCAAGATCGCTGGAGAAATCATCTTGCACGATATTTGCGCAAAGAAAACTTAAACGGTTCGACATGCCAGTTTGCAGAGCAGTACGTTTACCTGCTTCGATGCCTGGTTGAATATCCAGAATGGTGGCTTGCAGTTGAGGATATTTGCGACAGAAAAGCACGCTATATGCTGCGTGCGAACCTCCAACATCAAGCAATTGCTCTACATCATGCCTGGGTAGGCGCACGCGACGCACAATTTCACCGCCAAGCGCTATTGCCAATGAAGCAAGGCCAGCATAATGCCGGGCAAGCGCCTCACTTGTTTCTGGATTTGAGGCATCTTCATCGTAAGGCATGCGTATTACCTGCTTGTTCTCATGTACTACTTCTGGCAAGTGATCCCAGATTGCAACGATATCGGGACTATGGATAACATAGGGTGCAATACTGACAGGAGAACTAGTGCTGAGCCAGCGCTGAGCCATGCGACTGTTCCTGTATTGATTACGACTTTGGCGTAGATAACCAGCGGAAACAAGCAATTGAAGAAGTAACTGGAGACCTTGGGGATTACACTTTAAACGTTTGGCAAGCACTTCAAGGGTCAATGATTGCTGGTTGAGTGTATCGAAAACCCCAAGCTCGCAGGCGGTTAAGAGCACTTTAGCAATTCCCGATCCCAGGGGCATATCGAGGAGTGGCGTGGGTAAAATATTGAGACGTGAGAGCAAATGTTCGAATGGAGTCAGACGTAATGGCATTATATGAGTACTCCTATCAGCCATCCCCCTGTCAGCAAGATGCAGGTCAGTGCGACAAGGTAAAAAAACGTTTTACGAGTCTTTAAATCCTTTTCCGGACCAAAGAAGAGAATCATACCTATTACTGCCAGGAAAGTTAGCATGAGCACTGGCACGATAATCCATGGATAAGCAGGAACAATACCAGTTATTGTCAATACTCCAATAATTACTGCACACACTCCAATCAAGGTATAACACGCAGTAAATGAACGTCTTACACCCAGAACGACTGCCAGAGTCATTACTCCCTGAGTTTGATCTTCCTCCAGGTCTGGAAGTGAGTTCGCGAGATTGAGTGCTATGCCTAACAAAAATCCAGCTGGCACAAGCCACAAGATAATTGGCGGTATGTGACCAATACCCGCAAAAGCGTAGAGAGGAATCAATGGCATTGCCAGAGCAAAAACAATCCCACTCAGGGGTGTAGATTTTAATCCCAGGTTATACGCCTGACCCAGCACAAGATAACAGAGTGAGATAACCAATGCCAATAGCGGGAGTGGAATAAGCAAAACAAGCATGATAGCGATCATCAGAAGGCCAGCAATGAGAGCCTCACGTGGTAGGATGAGGCCTCGTGAAATAGGTTTGTCTGGTTTGCTCTGGGCATCAATTCTGCGATCACAATAATCGTTGAGCATGGCAATCGAAACCTGCATGGCAGCGTGCGCAGCAATCACCAGCAAAATAACACTCCAGATAAAGTGGGGCCACGAGGCAAGTAGCGTGAAGATTGTGACAGCGATAATGTGAAATAAAACAGGTATGGGGTGACTGAGTAAGAAAAAGCCCAGGATTATGTCATTGAATGTGCGCTTTTTAGTAATCTGCATGCTTTCTATACGCTTTGGTGCTTTCCTTACGTTATCATTCAGAGTGTAGCGAAGAATCTCAGACTTCATCATAGCACATGCGCAATAAGAAAAGCGCTGAAATTCTATCGTCATTTGGATGCTGATCTTGATCGCCTATTTCTCTACGTATGTGAGCAAGCCTTCCCGATTTGGCCTTCTGATGAGTATCTCGTTTTTCTTTTTCACAGCTAACTATTTGATGTCTTTGCAACAAAATTTCGTCCGTATTCTCAACCAGTATATCTTTCGCGATCAGGGAGACATCAGTGGGGTAATTGGACTTATTGTGCTGGTTGCTGCGGTGTCAATTGAATAAACGCAGGATGAACATTGCATGCTAGTTCTCGATGAGTTTGTCAGCTTATCTCAAACCGTGAGAAGAGGATTCAACAGTTTTCGGAAATATAGGAAAATAAAGTCAAATATTAGCAATATAAAGAAACCTCGCCACGGATGGTGGGTCTCCCGCAAAGTTGATGATTCGGGATGAGGCCTCCCTGAGAGGCCATTGCTAAGCGCATTTCAGAACCCGCTTGCGAAGCATCTGGAAGCTCGCTCGACCATACGCTTGCCGCTTCAGGAGCTTCAGCCGGTGCACATGGCCCTCGACGACTCCTTGGCTCCATTGGAGCGTGAGCCCGGCTTTCACGGCATCGTAGTCTTTGCGTAAGCCGATGCCGCAAAGCTTTGTAGTTCCGCTCCCCCCTGCTGCTCGACTCGTGCCAGCCAGGAGTCGAACTGTTCGCCTTTGCGCTCGCGCAGCAGCGTGGTGAACTCCTGGATGAGTTCGTAGGTTTCTTGAATGTGTGTATCCGCTTCACATAGACGTCTGAGATAGTCTTTTTGCCACTCGAGGCGCTGGTCTTCCTTAAAGGTGACCCAATGCGCCACTTGCAAAGCGGTCGGAGGGTGCTTTTTCTTGCCCTCGGCAGGATTGATCATCGTTTGAGGGGTAGGCTCGACGGATTTGAAGCTGCGTGCCTCCCCTTTGAGCGCGCGAAAGGCGGGCGATGAAGCGGCCAACCGCCGTGTTGGACCCGGTATATCCCTGTGCTTTGATCTCGCGATACAGG
>DATMNR010000280.1:0-2878 GCA_035568795.1 Ktedonobacteraceae bacterium | reverse complement strand
GTAAACACTACCTGGGTATTATCGTTTCTCGAATCATGCATCAGCTTCGAAATGGATCACAGAACACAACTTTGGTACTTCTGGGTTGGTTAGTGCTCATGTAGGTAAGGTGCTAACGTTTTTATAGAATAATCGCCACCTTGATAGGGTGAGATAGGCGTGGCGTTACTACGGGTCTTCAGAACGACCTAGAAGTGGGATCACTATCATACGACTTGATGCTGTGCTAAGAAGAGGTACAATCAAAAACATGGCAAGCAAAGATTTTAAAGACTTGATGGATCTACTTTTCAAGCAGAACCTGCGGATCGAGAAAATCACAGTTAGCCCTTACGGTGGAGGTACTGGGTACACCCATATAAATTTTGTAGGTTCTACAGATACCTTTTCCTCAACTGAGCCTGATGTCGTGGAGTATGCTCTCCATATACACCAAACGATAGACTCTGATGGCAACTACGAGCTAGTTGCATATAACGACCTGGAACAATACTACAGAGATGTTGATTTTCTCATGCGTGCGGACCAGCGTAAGCAGATTCAGCAGGCTCATCACGATTTGGTTGAGAGGGGATACACCTTTGACTTTGATCCAGACAAGCTTGTTGAAGAGTTCCTGCTCTCAAGTAACCGTAAATCAAAGAAGTTTTTAAAGTTAAAAACGGAATACTACTCTATCGCTGCCTATTGCTTAAATGCAGCTGCAACGGCGCTAGGGCAATATGAACAGGTGAAGTCGAAGACTCCTGGGTTTGAAAGCCACCATTACGCCATCGAAAAAGTATATATGAAGGTGTTCCGGAATGATCCAAACTTTGTAAAAAACTATATCCTGCAAAAAACGACGAACGACTTTAACTTGCGAGACTTTGTGACTCAAATCAGAGCTATTTTACAGCACGTAGATGTAATGAAGACAATCTTTCCGAGAGGTGGGATGCCTGGCCATCAAGGTATTCAGCTTTTGTTAGATAGCTATAGGAGATATGCTGAAGCTTGTGTCAAGCCACTGAACTTTTTGCGTATTGGGCAGGAAATAGCGAACGGTAATCCACGTCCAAGACTAACGAAAAATGCCAGAGAAAATAAAGCAATTCTTCAGCCTACTTTGGGAAGAATACTAGACTGCTATGATCCCAGAATCAGAAACTCAGAGTCCCATTTGAGTACAGAAGTAGATGCTACAAATGGACGCGTTCATTTTTATAAAGACGCAAAAGGCAGGCGGGAGTTATTAGTTACGTATTCCTTTGTGGAACTTGCCGACATGAGCAATAAGTTACAGCATAATCTCTTTCCCGCTCTGGCCTTCACTGCTTATATGGAGTGGCGTACGATGCTTCTGATGATTACAACAAATTCTCTTGAGTATGAGCTTGCGCTGTTGAAGATAGGCAATTAGTCGTAAACTGAGGAGCATTCAATCTGGAAGGATGTTCCACAAAATGGTGGTTGATTGAAACTACCCCAGACGTATCGGTCATCCAGGGTTATGATTATGACATGTTCGTCGAAACCCAATGACCTAAATAGCTTCGGACCTATTGGGGAAAATAGGTTACACGTCATCGATCTACTTTGCTTCTTTTTTCTCCCTCTTGAACTAACCAACCCATGCGCTTATACTAGAGTCAGCTTTCAGAAGAGGCTCCGCTTCGGTGAGTGATAACAATGCGGCATGAAATGGCCTGAAATTCATATCTAAACCGTTCAATTGCTGGCCGTTTTATCAGTGATTCACCGAATCTGCTATCACGTGCCACAGCCTGTGGAGGAAGAAGTTGTCTATGAGCCAGCAGGATCACAAGGACTTTTTTATCAGCTATAACAGAGCCGACCAGCGCTGGGCTGAATGGATTGCCTGGCAATTAGAAGAGGCAAACTATTCTATCATCTTGCAAGCGTGGGATTTTTTGCCAGGCAGTAATTTCGTCGTCCAGATGGATCACGCACTCAGGATTGCTCCTCGGATGATCGCTGTCTTATCTCCTCAATACCTGAGTTCTCTCTACACTCAGCCAGAATGGGCAGCAGCCTTTCGCAACGATCCCAAAGGCGAACAAAGCCTGCTCATTCCTGTACGTGTCCAGCCATGTGAGGTAACTGGATTGCTTGGACCGATTGCGTATGTAGACCTGGTTGGGCGTGATGAATCCGCAGCACGTCAACGTCTCTTGGCAGCGGTTCGTCATGAACGAGCCAAACCATCCCAGGCTCCTGCTTTCCCTCAGGACACACAACATACCGTTTCCAAGCAGCTCAACTTTCCGGGCGATGTGCCTCCAATCTGGAAAATGCCTCATGAGCGCGATCCCTTATTTTTAGGTCGCGAACAAAGCTTACAAGAATTGCATACCTCATTAGCAACCGTTCATCACGTTCTACTTTTTGAGACTGGCCAGGAGCATGAAGCAGGCAGTACTGGTGCAAGTGCTACTGCAGTAGAGTACGCCTACCGCTATCGGAGTGACTACCAGGTGATTTGCTGGATACAGGCAGATTCGCGGGAAGCATTGCAATCGGATCTACTAGAGTTGGCTTCTACACTTCATCTTCCACAAGCGAAACCAGCTGACCAGGAGCCCCTTAAAGCAATCGTCCAATGGCTTAGAAACCATGAACACTGGTTGCTGGTGCTCAACGGAGTGCATACAACAGAGATAGTATCTCCACTCATGCCTTTGCCCCAGCAAGGACACTGCCTTATAGTTACTGCAACACGCACGCTTGAAACAATTGCTCCGCTCATTGAACTCAAACAGGTTCCCTTGGAAGAGCAAACGATAATGGCGCAGTTGTCACAAGTGATGGGAGCCGAACTGCAGGTTCCTGAAGGAAGGATCCCACTTGGGCTTGAACCTATCACAATTGGACGAGC
>DATMNR010000279.1:0-5589 GCA_035568795.1 Ktedonobacteraceae bacterium | reverse complement strand
TATAGTATTACTTATTCAAAAAAATACTCCTAACACCCCCCATGATCTTTCGTAGGTGCCGATTTATCGCGCACACCGCCGATTCATCGGCCCCCGTGATGGGGATTCCCAATCATGTACACCGCCGATTCATCGGCCATTGGTGGGTCTTCACTATTGCACCTCCACGATTTATCATACCCCATTTGTCATCCCTCCCACTTGTCATCCTGAGCGCAGCGAAGGATCTCCCTCGCCATGCAGCGCTTCCGCCGCATGCTTCAACCTGTCCAACGAATCTTCTACTCCCCTATGAAGCACACCAGCCCCAAAGTGTTCAATCAGCCAGCCCATCCATCCTGGAGGGAGGGTAAAGTCTCACCCATATTGCACGCGACAGGACATAGCATCTACAGGTGTACAAGTAAGAGTAGCGTGATCAATGATCCCAAAGGGAAGAGTTACATCGAGCTGTATCTGATGTCTGGCAGGCTGAATACTCTTGACAATAAAGCTAACATCCCATTGTTTACCAAATTCCTTAGTTGTTGCGTAGTTTATTTGACCTGGAGTTGCTGGCCCTTCAGGCACACTTCGTACAAGATGAGCATCCCACCATTTATCATAATTCGATGGTTGTGCAAGCAGTTCCCAAACATCTTCAACAGGAGCTGCCACATTCGCTACCGGGCAAACGCTAACCACCATGATGTTCACCTCCAATTGTCACCTAAGGTTACTAAACGGGATACCCAATAAGCGTCAAGTTAAGCAGCCCCACCAGGGCGACCGCAAGGGTCCCATCCCCTCAACCTCACTGCCCCCCACCTTACAAAGGCACGGAACAGGCAATTCCCTTTTCGTCGTCTTTGTAAGGGCAGGGGTGGCGTGGAGCGGAGTGGGGACCCTTGCGGTCGCCCTGCGAGTGGGGCGCTTCCCCGCACAACACGCTAACTTGACGCCCATTAGGTTACTAAATGGGATAGCCATGCTTCTTGACAACAACCTCTGCCAGTTCGCGCTGCAATGCTACACCATTCAACAGGTAGTCACCAAGGTACGCGCGCACGCGACTCAGTTCTTTTTCGACCTGGTCTTCGTTCATGTTGGTCATGATCATTTGGTCCAGATTCAAGCGCATGCGAGAGAAAGCTAACCAGGTTGCAAGCTGTGCCAGTTTCACATGCGTTCCGCTATTCTCATCGCTACGCCGAACAGACTGTGTGGCTCGAGCAAGCGCACTATCAATGGCATACAGGTCGATTAACAGGTTAGCCAGGTATTCCATAAATTCCTGCTCCTGTTCGAGCGCCTGCATATATTTCATAGCAATACGCATAGCTGCATAAATCGTCACATCCTTGGCACGCTCGAGCGCATTCACAGCTCCTCGCAATTCGGCTGGAATATCCTCACCAGCGACCTCAGGCGCCTGGCCTGATGTGACACGCGCCTCAATTGCCGGAATTCGTGACATGAGGTCGAGTTTCCCAGACATGACACGGCGGAACAAGGTACCGGAAGTGACAAGTCTGTTAATCTCATTCGTGCCTTCGTAAATGCGCTGGATACGTGCATCGCGATACGCTTTTTCTATAGGATACTCTTGCATGAAACCGTAACCACCAAAGATCTGCACACCTTCGTCAACAACATATGCCAGCACTTCGCTGCCATGCACCTTGGCAATGGAAGCTTCAATCGCATACTCCTCAATCGCCTTAAAAGCAGCTTCGGTATTATCTCCAGCGCTGCGCCGAGCCTGCTCGATGTTAGCAGCCGTGCGGAATGCTTCACTTTCGGCAGCATACGTTTCGGCGGCCATACGTGCCAGTTTCTTTTTGATCAGGCCAAACTCATGTAGGTATTTGCCAAAAGCCTTACGCTCAGTCGTATATGTGGCAGCAAGGTTCAAGGCGGAACGCGAGCCAGCCGCGGCACCAGCACCCAGTTTTAAACGCCCGATATTGAGAATGTTGAAAGCAATCTTGTAGCCCTTGTGAATCTCGCCCAGCATGTTCTCCGCGGGAACTTTGACATTCTCCAGGTAGACCTGGCGAGTAGAAGAGCCTTTAATGCCCATCTTGCGCTCTTCTGCGCCTGTCGAAATCCCAGGCCAGCTTGTTTCGACAATAAACGCCGATGGTCGCTCATTTCCAATACGCGCAAACACAATCATTAAATCAGCGAAACCAGCATTGGAGATCCATTGCTTTGTGCCATTCAGAATATAGGACGAACCATCTTGAGAAAGCTCAGCACGCGTGCTTAATCCCATGGCGTCAGAACCAACCCCTGGTTCAGTCAGAGCATAGGCAGCGATCCATTCGCCCGATGCCAGCTTAGGCAAATAGTGTTCTTTTTGTGCTTCGGTTCCATAGAATACGATTGGCAAAGTCCCAATCGTCGTATGCGCGCCCACAGCAGTTCCAAATGAGCCTTCTCGAAACTCAGAGGCAACCATGGCGCTCGTCAAAAGGCCCAGTTCTGCTCCTCCATAAGCCTCCGGCACATCAATACTTAACAGACCCTGTTCGCCCGCTTTCTTCAAAAGACTCGGCATCAAACCTGGTTCCTGGTGATCGATAGCCTCTATATTTGGCAAAATTTCACGCTGCGCAAATGTGGCGGCTGACTCCGCAATCCATCGCTGCTCTTCGTCACGCTGCTCCAAGGTAAAGATTTTGTCAGCGCTTTCGCCGACTGGTGTGGTGAGGAATGCTGTACCGACTTCGGTAGGCTTCATGGTTGTTGACATGCTTGTTTTTTCTCCCTGAATGAATTTCAGCCCAAGGCAACGCTGGCACTCTTCCAACTCGCAATCAGGCGAGATGAAAGGAGAAGCGCTCCTACGCGGCTAGACACATGAATTACAATGGTTTAAATGTTGTTTTGAGTTCCCTCTTTAATACTTTGCCAATCAGTGTCTTTGGTAGACTCTCACGAAACTCGATTAACTTCGGTACTTTGTAGGGGGTCAATTCTTTCTTACAATACGCGATAATTTCGTCGCGTGTCTTTACCGAGGCTTCAAAACCTGGTTTCAATACGATAACGGCAGCGACTGTTTCTCCCCGATACTCGTGAGCCATTCCAATCACCGCTACTTCCGCTACTGAGGGATGAAGTAGTAATACTTCCTCGACTTCACGCGGATAGATGTTAAAACCGCTGGCCTTTATCATGTCTTTGGAACGATCAATGACGTAAAAGTAGCCTTCCTCATCCATCGTGCCAATATCACCTGTATGCATCCAACCTTCATAAAAGATTGAAACTGTCTCATCGGGACGATTCCAGTAGCCTTGCATGATATTCGGGCCTTTCAACATGATCTCGCCCTCTTCTCCAACGGGAGCGGGCTTCATTGTCTTCTGATCCATGATCATTGCATCTACACACGGGATCGGCAGACCGACACTGCCATCACGAATATCGCCATTGAGCGGGTTGGCATGCGTCACTGGCGAAGCTTCGCTTAGACCATACCCCTCAACTAGTTTACCACCTGTTAATGCTTCCCAGTCCATGCGCACTTTGGCAGGCAAGCCCATTGCTCCACTAATACAATACCTGATCGAGCGCAGATCTGCTGTATGCTTGCCAATCCCATGCATAATTGCCATGTACATGGTCGGAATGCCAGGGAGTTGAGTCGGATGGTAACGACTAATAGCCTTCACCACTTCTTTCGTATCAAACTTCGGCAAGAGTATCATTGTTGATGCTGAGTAGATTGGGAAATTCATTCCGACAGTTAAACCATAGGAATGGAAGAATGGCGCTACACACAGGACAACTTCCTCGCCATCATGTGTATTGGGAATCCAGCTCCGCGTCTGCAAAGCATTAGCCAGGAGGTTATGATGAGTGAGCATCGCCCCTTTCGATAGACCTGTCGTTCCTCCCGTATACTGAAGAACTGCAAGATCATCACCACTTGCCTGTACGGGTAGATTGAATACCTCAACTCCACCTTTTGTATGCGATTCCAGAATGGCACTCATCACATGAAGCATCGTATCTCCATGCAATTCTTTCGCTGTCAGTGGGGGCTGTGGATGATGGACGTGCAGTTGGCTAAGAGGATAGAGCCTTTGCAGCATTGGAGGGAGATAATCGGTGGGGCTTGTGACAATGATGTGTTCCAAAGCAGTATTTTCACGTACCGCACGCACAACAGGATAGAACATATCGAGTACTATTGCGATACGTGCGCCAGAATCATCCAGTTGATGCTGCATCTCACGCTCAGTATAGAGTGGATTGGTTGGCACAACGACCGCTCCAGCTCGCAATGCGCCATAAAATGCGATAGGATACTGTGGAATATTCGGTAACGCAATAGCAACACGGTCACCCGGTTTTATACCCAACCTCAGTAGCCCGGTCGCAAAACGATTAGCAAGAGACGAAAATTGGGCATACGTCAATTTTGTCCCATAATAAATGAAAGCTGTATGACCAGGATAGCGACTAACTGTTTGATCTAAAATCCAGGTTAGAGGACGGTCGGGAATTGTGAGTTGGGCAGGTACTCCCTGCTCATAGTGGCGCAGCCACGGACGAGCAAAATCAACGGGAGTGTTTTGTTCCTCTTGAGCATTATGAACGACTGATTGGTCCGACATCACTAAGTACCTCTTCTTTGAGATGCAATAACTGCCAAAAACTCCCCACACTTTCAAGTATAAAGTGCTACTATTCATAATAACACGTTGCCAGCTAACAAAAACCTTGTATAATGGGCGTATAGCTAACAAAGTTATCACAAAACAGGCATACTTATGGCTATAAGCAATCTTTCTGCTTTTGCACAACTGATCACAGAGTACCGGCAACAACGAGGCTTGTCACAAGGCCAACTTGCACAGGCCACCCGGCTTTCGCGCACATACATCTACCATTTAGAGACAGGCATGCGTAGCAATCCATCTCCCCATGTCGCGCAAAGCATTGCACGCGCACTTGGACTTCAAAGCGAAGAGAAGCGACAACTCTATTATGCCTTCACAGATCTGACCGGACAACAGATTGACGATGAGCAGCCTGAAAGCGAACTCCTCGATTTCGGCGAACTTGCGGAACTACTCGTGCTCAACACATCTTACCCGGCACATTCACTTGATCGGCTCTGGTTCCTTCATTCCTGGAATGAGGCAGCGATTACGCTGTTTGAATTGCAGCAAGAGATAGCAGGAAACGGGGAACGTCACCTGCTTGAACTCGTTTTTGAAACGCGGCGGCGACACCATTTTCATAGATGGGAGAACCTTGCTCGCCGCCTGGTCAGCGATTTTCAGTACAATACACGCACCATTACACATCTGCCGGAATACAAAAAGCTTTTGAAGAATTTACGGCAGCTCCCCGATTTCCGGCGCATTGCATCCGCAACATATGCCGAGGCTAAGCCCGCTCCATCATTTACCTTTCAGGTGCAACATAGCAAACTTGGCCGCCTGACGCTGCGCACAGCGACAACGGTTTTTACGGGTATCAATAGTTATTCCATGGTTAGTTACGTACCAGGTGATCAACATACGTTGGAGATTTATAGGAAGTATAAGTGGCAGCCAGCATAATTGAAATTTCCCATCACGGATCGCG